>JBGPAF010000113.1:0-5872 GCA_041480535.1 Bacteroidia bacterium | reverse complement strand
TTCCAGCTGTCAGTCATCAGCTATCAGCGGTCAGTAATAAACAGTTTGATTTCCTTGAACCGCACGCCGCACACCACAAACCGCATGCCTCATACCGCATACCTCATACCGCATGCCGTCTATTTCGCTTACCTGTATTTAGTAAACTCCCCTTCACAATCTGTAAAATTCAGTGTGGTCATTTTCAAGGTTTTTACTAAATTGTGCTAGTAAATTTAAGTTAAATAAGAGAAGTTATGAGGCTCTTTCCTGCAATATTCATTTTATTTTCTGTTTTTACTTCCTGCAAGAAAACAGATCGGGACAACCGTTTCCCGGCAGCTTCAAAACACAATATTGATGGCGTCATTCTAACCAGAGCCTTCGATGAAATGACATTCGGTTATTCCTGGAACGGCACTTCAACCGCCAGCCTGTTTGAAGAGTGTTTCTTCGACTAGGTGGATAATTTACAGTACATCATTGATCTTCCGCTTGTCAGCACACCAGGAACTGTTTTTAATTACAGTGATGGCGCTTCACATCTGCTTTCGGTAATCATTTCAGAAGCTACAGGTATTAACACTTTCGATTTTGCGAAAACAAATCTCTTTGATCCTCTTGGTATAAAAAAGTTCACATGGGAAAAAGATGACAGAGGTTATCCAATAGGTGCGGCTTATTTACGGATCACACCTTCAGATATGGTAAAATTCGGAAACCTGATACTTAACAAGGGTAAATACAACGGTACACAGATCGTCTCAGAAAGCTGGATCAAAACAATGACATCTGTTAAAATATCAACAAATAATGATGTGCTTTATAGTCCTGAATACGGTTACCAGATATGGCTGGGAAACTCGGGAGGGAAAAAATATTTTATGGCAATGGGCTGGGGAGGGCAGTTTATATTCGTATTGCCTGATCATAATACAGTCATCACAGCAACATGCTGGACATCGGATCTCAGTTATGAGGAAGCCGGGGATCACTGGACTAAAATAATCAGGATAATCGTGGAGAAAATATTTCCGGCAATAAACTGATCCGGCTAATTGTTGATCGCATATTTTGCAAGCAGTTCTTTATACCTGGGATGGTTTTTCAGAGGTGAGAAACGAATATCCCATTCGAGCCACACCGGAGTAATCCAGGAAGGCATGGAAAGAAGTTGATCCAACTGATCGAGCGCCAGATCAGATTCACCGAGCATAGTATAAATAATGGCAAGATCTTGTACATGCGCTATTCCGTAAACAGCATCTTTTGAAACAGGTAAAAGTGCTACAGCCTTCAGCCCCTCTTTAATGGCTTCTTCCTTTTTTCCCAGGCCTGCATATACAATACCCAGTGCACTGTGATACCTTGGATCAGCCGGAACTTCAGCAACCTTTTTTTCCAGAATTTCCACGGCAGTTTTATAACCGGAACGTGCAAGTTCAGGTTCATCCAGATAATTATTAATAAACGAAGTAAACATGGTTTGAGGGATTGTCCACATCTTATTATCTGCGGCCCAAACTTTTGTTGTGTCGGACAGGAGCTTCAGAGCTGTCTGATAATTTCCTTCACCAACCTCCTGCCAGACCAGTGAAAACAGATACCACTCATGTTCTTTATTAACAAATTTAACAGCTTCACGCGACTCATTACACGGACCTTTCCAACTCCAATATCCGAATATTTTATAAAGATAAGGCCAGGTGCTGTTCGGAGAGCACGTTATAGCCTTATTGCAGGCATCAATTTCATCCCTGTAACGACGCGTATACCAGTAACCCAATGCCAGGTCAGTAAGGATTGAAGCATCATTCGGGTTCAGTTGATTCGCTTTTTCCAGCAAATTAATGTACTCTTCCCATTGCCCCCTGGTCACAATAATGTCAGCCTTCTCGACCATAATCTCAACATTGTTGGGAAGGCTTTTCTCCGCGATCTCCAAATGTTTAAGCGCCTGTTCTTTATCCCTGAATGTATACAGATAATAATACCCTAGTGCAAGATGTACCCTTGGTTGATCAGATCCGAATTTTATTGCCTTTGCGGCAGTCTGATTTGCCTCCTTATAGCGAGATTCAGAAAGATCCTGCCTCATATAAATAAGCCTGCCATGGGCTTTAGCCAATTCAGCAAATGCCAATGCAAATGTTGTATCGATCTCAACTGCATCCTGAAAGTTTTGCAAAGCAAGATCCGAATTTTGAACTGAGAAATGTGGCTGACCTGCGTAATAGCGGCCTCTTAAATAGGCTTGATAAGCCTCAAGATTCTCCGTCGGTTTTTCATTCATTTTTTCAATTTCCTCCGGAGTCAGAACCACCATTAACTCTGAGGCAATTTTTTGTGCCACCTCACTCTGTAAAGAGAAAATATCACTCCATTTACTGTCATATTCATTTGCCCATGCATGACTCTCCTCACTTGCTTTAATCAGCTGAACAATCAGTTTTACATTTTCGCCAAACTTTTGAAAACTGCCTTCAAGCAAATACTCCACATCAAGTTCCTGTCCGATTACACGTGCTGTTTTGGTAGCTTCCCGGTATTGTTCAACCGAGGTCCTGGACATTACACGCAGGTCTTTTATTTTCGATAAATGAAGGAGTATCTCATCCATCATGCCATCCGCAAGATATTGCTTATCCGGTTCATCACTAAGCAGCTTAAAGGGGAGTACTGCTATTGATTTTTCCGATTCAGTTTGTTTCTTATCTGATAGAATGTTAAATATCACCAATGCAACTATTATGATAATGCTCGAAAATGTTGCAATCTTCCATCCACCTGAAGCTGTTCTGGTGGTTTGGTCACTATGCCTGGCTGCACTTATTGGTTTTGTTTTCTTAACGCCGGCAGGAGTTATATCATATACCCAGGAAAGCAATATTGCAATGATAAAGCCTGTGCAAAGCAGAACGATTACCAATGTTAAAGTCCAGGCTGGTAACTGTAATGGCTGGGCAATAATATCTACAAGCTGAAGGATAACAAATGCAGCAGCAGCATAAACAGTTGCGATACGAACCACTTTCCTTCGTTTCAGCTCCTGCCAGAACTTTTCTAGTCCATTAGATTTCTGAGCCATCAGGTAACTTTTTGGCTTTGTATATGTAAAATTACACTATCCTTATGCCAAAGTCAAGTGAGGGTCAGATTATTAGAATGAAAAAGCCCCTGTCTGCTAATATCTGCTATTACAAAGTTAATTTTTCTTTTGATTTGCAACAGCCTTTTTTTACTGCCTGTATTGAATTGTTTATTATTACAGCATCACTTTCACTCCAGCCATTTCCTGATTCTTTCTGAAGAATCAGCGATCCTTGCCCGCGGACTCAGAAATCAAGTCTTAAAGTAAATCCGCCCGGGTAGGTGCACAAATACCATTTTTTTTCTGCCTTTAAATTATAAGGGATTGAGCTTGTTGTACTATTGCTGCAATAATTCTGATAATCTTTGATTGCTCTTACCGGCTGGGTCCAGATCTGAGTCTCGGTAATGACAGTGTTGATTGCAAAATTAACAAGACCATCCCCGAGTGAGCGCTTAAAGCCCAGCCATGTAATGAGTCCGCTGCCAATATTAACTACACCAGTAACAGCATGAATCTTCCATGATCTTCCTGCTTTCTCCTTTTGTGCAATTTCTTTCAGCAATTTTTCAGAATTGGTAATATCAAAGTACCCCTGGTTGGAATCATTAGTCTGAATATCAGGATTCTGAAATGAAGATTTTCGCGGCACAATTGGCGTGATAAGAACTCCTATTGCCCCAAGAAAGGTGGTTGCCGAACCAAGTGCCATGTCCTGTCTTGTTGCTTTTTCATCCGTTGAAAAATAGACAATTCCCTGTACAGCAGTTGCTGCACTGTATCCGGCAAACCAACCGTACCACCAGCGCTGAGCGCTTATTCTGTCGTGATTGACAATCTTTTGAAATTCCTCTGACCGGATCCTTCTTAAAGAATCAAGATTTGATTCCTGGCTGAAAAGTGGCAAATCCTGAAAGATAAAATAGCTCAGGAAAATAAGTCCAAATAAACATGAAATGCTCTTTCCTTTTTTCACTGAAATTGCCTTTGTCAGAACATGGTTTTTAAATAAACAGGGAGTAAGAGTTTTGCGATCATTTGCTGTTAATTTGCTTTCCCCCATTCATAAGCGATGATTCCTTGATCTTTGTGGTACAAAGAAAACTGACTGCCATCAGGAAAATCAACACCACAAGTGGTATCGTCATTGATCCTGTTGAAGATGATTTGAAACCATCCATTCCGAATATGAAAAGTATGCCGGAAATCTGTCCTGCAAGCAACAAGAAGCCGTTTGAGGTACCCTCCGAAACAGGATAGGTTATTTCAGCCCCGTACTGGAAACCAACAGGACCGGAGCTTAGCAGGAAAAATCCAAAAGCCATTCCAGACATAAGAACTACGAAATAGCTGGTTCCGAAAGTAATGCCAATCAGGCTGATTGTTGCACCGGCAAGAGCAATCATAATAAAAGGGGTTCTTTTCCTGTAATGATCAGATAAAATAGGAAGAATAAGGGCCCCCAGAATACCGCCGGCAATCATCAGCCCGCCTGTCATTCCGGCCTGCACTGAGGTGAATCCGCGAGGGCGCAGGATGTTCTCAATCCAGGTTGTAACAGCGTTGAAAACTCCAAGCCCGATAAAGAAAATGAACATAAGCCAGTTAAAATTTTTATTTCTGAAGATCAGTTTCAACCCGTCAAGAGCAAGAGCACGTTCCTCCTGATCAGCGCTGCAAGGAGCCACAGGCGGCCGTTCCCTGACGAATACAATAAAAACAACTGCTGAAACAAGAGCAAAAATCCCATATATATAAAGCATCCTGGTAATACCTGAACCGCTGACAAGCCATGGAGTGAGGATCATACCTGTAAGTATACCGATATAACTCGAAAGAGTTCCGAGTCCTGAAGCTGTAGCTCGTTCTTCAAGGGGAAACCATCTCGCAGCCACCTTTGTAATAGCATTCAGGAGAAATGGCTGGCCAATGGCTATTCCGACCTGAGCCATAAGCAGAAGATTGTAATTTGAAGAAACCAAACCACGCAGCAATCCGAATAATCCTGTAAGAACAGCTCCCGTCCCGACTCCGATTCTGATACCGTAAGTGTCAATGATCCATGATGCAGGTATTGAGACTACAAGGTAAACAATCATAAAACACATTGAGAGAATGCCGATTTTCAGATCCGAAACGCCATAATGCTGTACTGCTTCGCTCGTAATGGGTGCAAAAGTTATCCATAGAAGCTGATTGACAGCAATAATAAACATATAAACGCTGAGCATTACCCAACGGTAACCATAAACTTTATAACCTGTTTTTTGCATAAAATCCTTTTTAACTTTAATTGTTACATAGGATTACATAGAGCATACACAGAATAAGGAGTCTCTGTGATCCTCTATGGGATTATTAGCTGGGCAAGATACAACAAAAACAATGTAAGAACCATCTATAGTTAGAGAATTCAAAATAACAGATAATGAATTAAACTTCAGATATACGATCTCAGTAACAGTTCAGTTTATTTGGCATAATTATTGCGAAATTAATTAAGATTCAACCTCTTGAATTATGGTAAAAGGTAATAATCATATCAATCTTATAATTGTACTACTATTTAGTTTATTCTTTGTCTCAGGTTGTGATAAGCAGTTCGCCAAGGAAACCGGTTTTCTTGAGGGGAAAATTTCCATTGGTCCGCTTTGTCCTGTTGAGCATGACCCACCTGATCCGTGGTGCCTGCCGACTGCAGAGACATACAAAGCTTATCCTGTTATTATATGGTCATCAAATGGTAGGAGGAAAATCACTCAATTAAGTCCGTCATTGGATGGTTAGTACAATCTTGAACTG
>JBGPAF010000112.1:0-5876 GCA_041480535.1 Bacteroidia bacterium | reverse complement strand
CTGTTGAATCAAATACCGATTTTTCAGGATTGGCTCCTGCAAGCAGTGGTGATGTTTCTGTCAGTCCATAACCAATTGCATAGGGAAATTTTGCCTCTAACAGAAATTTCTCAACACTTTTATTCAGCTTGGCTCCGCCGATACCAAAAAATTTCAGATGTCCACCAAATGTTTTATATAATTTCTTACCTGCAACCTCATTCAGTTTTTTTCTTATGAAAGATATTTTATACAGGTTCCTCAAGATCAATTTTTCCCTGAAAGTTGGCAGTATTTTGTTAAAATAGATCTTCTCCATTATCAATGGCACCGTCAGCATAACCGTCGGTTTAACTTCAGCCATGGCAGGGATAAGGACAGCAGGAGTAGGCGGTTTCTTAAGATAGTAAACACACGCTCCGCCCAATATCGGTAGCATAAGACCAAGAGTATTTTCGTAAGTATGCGATAACGGCAATACTGATAAGAATCTGTCATTTTCATCAATGGACTGAATCACTTTCCCCTTTAAAGCATTGAATGAAATGTTCTTATGAGTAAGCATAACTCCCTTGGAACGACCGGTTGTCCCTGATGTATAGATAATTGATGCAAGGTCATCTTCAGCTACATCATAAGTCTTTTGAGGCTGGGCGGAAGGATCAAAGACTATTGATTTGTTTTCCGAAAAAAGAATGGAAAAATCTTCAATAAGAATTCCGGTTTTAAGATCATCAGATTTAAATCCTTCCAACCTTGGTAACAGGGATGTCGAAATAAAAATTGCTTTGGCTTCCGAATGGCTTAGAACGTTCGCTACCTCTGTTGCTGAAAAATCAGGCAAAATAGGAAGGACAACAGCCCCCATGAAAGTTATTGAAAAATATGCAGAACTCCAGTTTGGCATATTATTGCTGAGTAGGGCGACTTTATCTCCCGGTTTTATACCGAGTTTTTCAAGAAAAGCTGTCAGCGCACTGATTTCTCTTGCGGATTCATTATAGGTTCTGGGCTTTTCACCAACAAAAGCATAAGAGTTTTGATTGCCGTATTTCCGTACAGTCTCATTGAATAATGCAGGAAAAGTAAGCCGGATATTATTTTCTTCCATATGCACGGGCAAATTTAAACGTCGTAAGGAACTGCAAAGGTACAAATTAATTGGTACCCTGTTAATAACATGTTAAATATTGCATTATTGCCTTAATAACAGGGATAAATAAAAAACTTTATTCAGGGAAGTTGGTTAAATTTGTAACAGTTTTATGATAAAAGCCAATGTCAACATTAATAAGGGTAACAAAGGAATTCTCTTTTGAAATGGCTCATGCGCTATGGAATTATGACGGACCGTGCAAGAATGTTCATGGTCATTCTTACAAACTCTTCGTGACGCTTTCAGGAATTCCGGTGGACGACCGGCAAAATCCAAAAAACGGGATGGTAATTGATTTTACCGATCTTAAGACTATTGTTAAAAAAGAAATAATCAATATGTTCGATCATGCGGTTACAGTATCAGGAGATTATGACCCGGATAAGCTGGAATTATTCAGGAGCATGTTCGGGAACACCGTTCTAGTTGATTATCAGCCGACCTGTGAAAATCTTGTTGCTGATTTTGCATCAAGGATAAAAAAACAACTTCCGGAAAAAGTCAGGCTGCACAGTCTTAAACTTTATGAGACAGCCACCTCTTATGCAGAATGGCACGCCTCTGATAATGAATAAATTCAATATGTCAGACAATCAAGGAAAGAGACTCTTTTTACTGGATGCCTATGCACTGATCTTCAGGGCGTATTATGCATTCATAAAAAATCCAAGGATAACCTCAAAAGGGATGAACACATCAGCGGTCTTCGGATTTCTGCTGGCTCTCAGGGAGGTTCTCCAGAAACAAAAACCGACACATATAGCTGTTGCCTTCGATACGCCTGCACCTACCTTCAGGCATGAAATGTATAAGGAGTACAAAGCTACCCGCGACGAGACACCCGAGGATATAAAAAAGGCTGTGCCTTATATCAAAAAGCTTCTTGAAGCTTATAAGATCCCAATCATCGATTGTCCGGGCTTTGAGGCGGATGATATTATCGGGACGCTTGCAAAAAAAGCATCCGACCACGGATTTATTACATATATGATTACTCCCGATAAAGACTTTGCACAGCTGGTTACAGATAAGATTTTCATGTTCAAGCCGTCAAGAAGCGGGAATGAATCTGTGAAATGGGGAGTTGATGATGTAAAGCGTGAGTTCTCGGTAGAACGGCCGGAACAGGTAATTGATATTCTTGCATTGATGGGTGATACATCAGATAATATACCAGGAGCACCCGGAGTTGGTCTTAAAACCGCAATGAAACTTGTTTCAGAATATGGGTCAGCCGAAGAAGTGATAAGAAATGCAGATAAACTGAAGGGCAAACTTAAAGAGATCATCGAAAACAACAAAGAAAAGATTGAGCTTTCAAAAAAGCTGGCAACCATAGATCTTAATGTACCGGTCGAGCTAAAGGAAGATGAACTTGTCCTTGAAAATCCCGATCGCGAGAAGCTGAAAAGCCTTTTTGCTGAACTTGAATTCAGAACAATAGCTGCCGAGATACTTCCTGAAATTGACAAAACAACCAAATCACAGGAATCAGGAACTATTTTTTCTCCTCCGGCAGAATCAATTCAGGGCACGCTTTTCGGAGACGACCAGGTTTCCCATGCCGGTTCAGAAATGAAGACAATAGACTCGGTTACACATAATTACATAGTCATAGAGAATTTAAGGGAGCTGAATGAATTTGCACACCGTGCTATAAAACTTAAAGAGATCTGTTTCGACACTGAAACCACCAGCATAAATCCGCTCGATTCAGAACTTGTTGCACTGTCATTTTCGTGGGAGAAAGGTTCCGGTTACCTGGTCCATTTCAGTGAATCTCACGAAGAAACCATGGAGAAGCTTGAAATCTTAAAACCGGTTTTTTTGAATCCGGATATCCTCAAGATAGGCCAGAATGTGAAATTTGATATCCAGGTTCTTGCAAACTATGGGATAGAAGTTAAAGGTCCGTTCTTCGACACGATGATTGCCCATTACCTTCTTGAGCCCGATATGCGGCATAATATGAATCTTTTGTCGGAAACTTATCTTTCCTACAGTCCGGTCCATATTGAATCCCTGATTGGAGAAAAAGGCAATAACCAGAAAAATATGCGTTCTGTTCCGGTTGAGCAGATTAAAGAGTATGCTGTGGAAGATGCTGATGTTACATACCAGCTGAAAGAAGTATTCAAGCCAAAGTTACGTTCAGAAGGATTGGCGGATCTGGCTGACAGTGTCGAAATGCCTTTGATCAGGGTACTGGCAGACATGGAACGGTATGGTGTAAAGCTTAATCAGCAGGATCTGAAAGGAATAGCATCCGCACTTCGTGAAAATATTATCACTCTGGAAAAGGAAATCTATGAACTTGCAGGCACAGAGTTTAATATTTCTTCTCCAAAACAACTTGGCGACATTCTTTTTATACGGTTAAAGCTTGATGATAAAGCAAGGGTTACAAAAACAAAACAGTTCAATACCAGCGAGGAAATATTGCAAAGGCTCACCGGACGGCACCCGATAATAAACAAAGTACTGGAGTACAGGGGGCTTAAAAAGCTATTATCCACTTATGTGGAAGCATTACCTCAGCTGGTTGATAAAAAAACAGGGAGGATTCACACTTCATATAACCAAGCTGTTGCATCAACCGGAAGGCTGAGTTCGAATAATCCGAATCTTCAGAATATTCCCGTCAGGGACGCAAGGGGAAGGGAGATCAGGAAAGCGTTTGTCCCCGAGGAAGGGAATCTGTTCCTCTCAGCCGATTATTCCCAGATCGAGTTGCGTATCATGGCTCATCTGAGCAAAGACAGAGGCATGATCGATGATTTCCTTTCCGGAAATGATATACACGCAGCAACCGCATCTAAGATCTTCGGCGTTGATATAAAGAACGTAACCAGGGAGATGCGGAGCAGGGCAAAAACAGCCAATTTTGGCATTATTTACGGCATTTCTTCCTTCGGCTTGTCGGAAAGGCTGACAATTGGCAGAAAAGAAGCAAAAGAGCTCATTGACGGGTATTTTAATTCATATCCCGGTGTAAAAAAATATATGGATGAAAGTATCAGGAAGGCCAGGGAGCAGGGATATGTAACCACCATGCTTGGCCGAAGAAGATATCTTCGTGATATACAATCGCGCAACCAGGTTGTAAGGGGGAATGCGGAACGGAATGCCATTAACGCACCCATTCAGGGAACTGCTGCCGATATTATTAAAGTTGCGATGGTAAAGATCCATGATATAATGAAGTCAGAAAAATATGCTTCAAAAATGATACTTCAGGTACATGATGAACTTATCTTTGAGGTTGTTCCGGGAGAGATGGAAAAGCTGAAGGAAATTGTCATTCACGAAATGGCAAATGCCGTAAAACTTGATATACCTCTGAAAGTTGACTGCGGAACAGGGAAAAACTGGCTGGAGGCTCATTAATTATGGAAATCAGTGTATTATTCTTCGGGGTCCTTGCAGAGGTAACAGGTACCAACCAGAAGCATTACCGGGGCATTAACTCATTCGCCGGTCTGAAGCACAGGATCGAAGATGATTTTCCGGAGATAGTGCACTATAATTTCAGGATAGCTATCAATAACAAAATAGTAAATGATGACCCGTTGCTCAACCAAGGCGATGAAGTTGCTTATATGCCTCCCTTCGCAGGAGGGTAAAAAACTATTGTTCCAATAACCTAAAATATGTCAAAATGCACTTAATTGATGGACCAGTGTCACCAGGCGTAATTTCAGAAATAGTTGCGAAAGGCGTAGAAAATCACGACTGTGGAGCTCATTCGCTTTTCCTCGGACAGGTAAGAAGGGACCAGATCGAAGGAAAGTATGTAAAAGCGATCGAATACTCAGCCTATGAAGAGATGGTGGTAATGGAGGCAGATAAAATAAACAAGTCTATCCTGTCAGAATTTGATGATGTAAAGGCAATTGAGATAATCCATTCAAAAGGACCGGTAAAGGCAGGTGAGATTTCATTGCTGGTGATGGTATCGGCCGGTCATCGCGATCATGCGTCGAAAGCCTGCGCCAAAGCTGTTGAATTTATAAAGGAAAAACTCCCCATCTGGAAAAAAGAGATTTTTGAGGATGACTCCGGGCAGTGGAAAAAAAATGAATAATCCTTAAATAATGTCCCCGTTACCACGACTTTCGGTTAAGCTTACCTTTCTTCCGGGATTCCGGTCCTCGTGTGTGATGAGAATCGTTCCTGTCTTTCCCTGCAGGATTGAATTATAATCTTCCCTTTTATTAAGAATGTCAATTGCTTTCAAAACCTGTTCATCGTTTTTAACTGACCAGGCAATTGATCCTTCCTCGTAAAAATAACGGCTTAAAATTTCATCCTCAATAAGGTCCGTGATCTCATTTCTGAAGGTTGTGAGATCCTGTTCCAGGGTGTGATTAAGGTCATTCTGCAGCTCGGTGAAGATATCCTTGTGAAGATCATAATACTTCTCCCTCTTTGCGTTGGCAATAAGCTCATTCAGCGACTCTTCGGTAATGGTCTTATAGCTGAATTTACGACTTACAAGATAATCCCTGAAATCGGTAAAATCCTTGTCAGTGAATGAGAACTCGTCAATTGACTTTAATCCTGGATGCGACCAGTAATAACGGCTGGCAAAGTCAAAAATATAATTCCGCAGGAAAAGCTCTGTAGTAATCTGGCTAAGCTGAGCAGATACAATTTCAACATCAGGGGTTATTCCTCCTCCATCTTTTACTACTCTTCCATTTTTTGTTTTGAATTCTGAAATAAGTGAATCAGGTATAAT
>JBGPAF010000111.1:0-5879 GCA_041480535.1 Bacteroidia bacterium | reverse complement strand
TTTTAATTTAACTTCCTGATGAGGACAAAAATAAGCTATTATTTTCATATTTTCGCAGGGCTTCATTATTCAAAAACAATGGTTATGAAAGAAGTGAAGATCCTTGATAAAAGGTTCAGGGAGTATATTCCGGAACATGTTATTCAGGAGAGAATAAATGAACTTGCCTCTCAAATCAACAATGATTATGCAGGGAAAGAGGTAGTCTTTGTAGGTATTCTCAACGGCTCTTTTATTTTTGCAGCCGATCTGTTTAAGAAGATTAATATTAATGCCCGGATAACCTTTATCAAACTTGCATCGTATGCAGGCACAAGCTCATCGGGAGCTATAAAGGAACTAATCGGATGGAATGAAGATCTGAAAGACAAGTCTGTAATAATCATTGAGGATATTGTTGACACGGGGGTCACTCTGGAACATACAGTCAATAATTTGATTATCAGAAATGTTAAGGATATCAGGATTGCTACTTTGTTGCTAAAACCTGAAGCTTACAAAAAGAGTATTCATATTGATTACACAGGCTTCGAAATACCAAATGATTTTGTGGTGGGTTACGGACTCGACTATAACGGTCTTGGACGAAACCTCCCTTCAGTTTATACATTAATTCTTTAAGGGTGTGTAATAATTAATGAAAAAAACTGACAGAAAATATTCGAATAAATATGTTACATACCCTAAACAAAAATATTTTCATATGGTTAATTTTCTGATTTTTGGTCCTCCCGGATCAGGCAAGGGAACACAGTCGGTCAAGCTGGCTGAGAAATTCAATCTTAAACATCTTTCAACCGGCGATATGCTTCGCGCTGAAATTGCAGCAGGAACTGAACTTGGTAAGAAAATGAGTTCCATAATGTCGAAAGGTGAACTTGTTCCCGATGAGGTTGTTATCGAAATGATAGCTGCTAAAATCGACAGCACAAAAGGCAGTGCAGGATTTCTTTTTGACGGTTTCCCACGCACAGTTGCCCAGACAGAGGCACTTGAAAAAATGCTGAATATAAGAGCCATGAAGATCGACAGCATGCTGGTGCTTGACGTTGATCATGATGAACTGGTGAAAAGGCTCCTCTTAAGGGCAGAACTATCCGGCCGTCCTGACGACAAGGACCCTGCAGTCATTGAAAACAGGATCGATGTTTACAAAGCCAAGACTGAACCGATTATCGATTACTGCCGTAAAAGAGGTATCTATCAGCCCGTTAACGGAATGGGAACAATTGATGATATCTTTGGAAGGCTTAGCAAGTATATGAAGAAGTTGCTTTTAGGATAAATGGCTGGATCCAACTTTGTTGATTATGTGAAGATCTATTGTCGTTCAGGCAACGGAGGGCCGGGCTCTGCCCATCTCCGGAGGGAGAAATTCATCTCCAAGGGCGGCCCTGACGGCGGCGATGGAGGAAGGGGCGGGCATATCATCCTTAAAGGCAACAATCAGATGTGGACCCTGCTCCATCTGAGATACCGGCGACATATTTTTGCTGACAACGGCGGTTCAGGCGGAGTCCAGCAATCGACCGGGGCCGATGGTGAAGATATTATTGTTGAAGTACCGCTTGGCACTATTGCCAGAAAAGAAAATTTGGAGGAGATCCTCTTTGAGATCACTGATCATGGTGACGAAAAGATTCTGGCAAAAGGCGGACGCGGCGGACAGGGAAATACTCATTTTAAGTCATCAACCAACCAGACCCCCAGATATGCACAGCCTGGTGAGCCAGGGATTGAAGAGGCATTTATTCTCGAACTTAAAATCCTTGCCGACGTGGGACTTGTGGGATTTCCGAATGCGGGAAAATCCACCCTTCTTTCGGTAGTCTCAGCTGCCAAACCCAAAATTGCAGATTATCCCTTTACAACTCTTGTTCCTAATCTTGGTATAGTTTCATACAGGGAAAATAAATCCTTTGTAATGGCTGATATCCCGGGCATCATCGAGGGAGCTCACGAAGGCAAAGGATTGGGAATAAGATTCCTGCGGCATATTGAACGTAACTCAATGCTTCTTTTTATAGTTCCGTCCGACAGTAAAAACATTAAGGAGGAATATGAGATCCTTGTTAACGAGCTGAAAATGTACAACCCTGAATTGCTTGACAAGAAGCGACTTCTGGGAATTTCAAAATCAGATTTGCTCGACGAGGAACTTAAAATTGAAATGAGAAAGGAACTTCCTGATATATCCCGTGTCTTTTTCTCTTCGATAACCGGCGAGGGGATAAATACACTGAAAGACATGATATGGAAAGTTTTAAATAATTGCTGATAATTATGGCTGAACAAATTGACCAGCAGCTTTTTCTGTTCCTTAACTCAGCCAACTCCCCCTTCTGGGATAAAGTAATGAACTTCATGAGCCTGAAAGAGGCATGGGTTCCACTGTACGTTGCCATCCTGATCTATCTGGGAATCAGGTATAAAAGGAAATTCTGGATAATCATTTTATTTATAATTCTTGCTGTTGTGCTGGCCGACCAGACTTCGGTTCTTATTAAAAATGCAGTCGACCGGCCGCGCCCATGTCATGAATCATCGCTTCAGGGATTGGTTCATATAGTAAATGGTATGTACGGAGGCATGTACGGATTTGTTTCATCGCATGCGGCAAACTCATTCAATGTTGCACTTCTCAGCCTCATGTTCATAAAGAAAAGATGGTACACAGTATGTATCATTATCTGGGCAGCAACTGTAAGCTACAGCAGGATATACCTTGGAGTTCATTATCCGGGTGATGTTCTGTGCGGAGCAATTCTGGGAGCATTGATAGGATGGGGTGTTTATAAATTGTATGAGGCTACCGATAAGAAAATTCTGCATCATTAATAATGTTTTGCCTAAACCTCGAATCAACCGACCCTTATTATAACCTTGCTGTTGATGAGTATCTCCTTAAAAACAGCAGTGACGAGTTTCTGATTCTCGGGATAAATGACAAATCGGCAATAATAGGGAAGCACCAGGCCGCCCACAGGGAAACTGACACGAAGTTTGTTTCAGAACATAATATTCCTGTTATACGCAGAATTTCGGGAGGAGGTACAGTATTTCATGATATTGGAAACCTGAATTTTTCGTTCATAATGAACAGCAGCCAGGGAAAGCAGGTTGACTTCAGAAAGTATACCCAGCCGGTTATAGATTTTTTGGCATCCCTGGGAATTGATGCAAAATTTGAAGGTAAAAATGACCTTAAGGTCGGGGGACTAAAGATTTCGGGTAATGCCGAGCATGTTTACAGGAATAGGGTTTTGCATCACGGAACACTGCTTTTTGATGCGGATCTTGATCTGCTGAAAGGCTCATTAAGGAAGGACACGGGAAATTATGAAACAAGAGCAGTTAGCTCAAATCCATCTTCCGTAGTTAATCTGACCAACGTATTAAAAAACGTATTAAAAGACGTTGATAATACGTGCAGGTTTAAAGCTGAAATGATGCAATGGTTTTTACATAATTATCCTGGTGCCGAATCCTTTTCATTTTCAGAAGAGGATAATAATAAAATAGAAATCCTTGCAGATTCAAAATACAGGTCGTGGGAGTGGAACTATGGTTACGGGCCTGAATATCACTTTACAAACAGTTTTGAATACAAGAGGAGAGAGTGTCATTGCAGTTTGTTTATTAAAGACGGGATCATCAGGGAATGCGAAATAAAAGGTTCCGGGGAACTGGAAGCTGCATGCAAAAAACTGGTTGGCTGCCGGCATATGGTTGATGACATGCAGGATATATTCAGAAAAGAGAATATATTTAAGCAGGAATTTGATATTTATAATTTATTTTGAAGCATGGATGTTTTGAAATCAATAATTGTATGGCTTATAGGGGTAGTCTTTCTTACTCTTTTCTTTCCGCTGACCTTTGTCATATGGCTCTTAACGCTGCCTTTCGACAGTAACAGGGCAATAACGCACTGGATTCTGAACTGGCAAAGCTGGATTCTTATATGGCTAATGCCAATCTGGAAAGTCAGGATTGAAGGCAGGGGAAAAGCTGTAAAAGGAACAGCTTATCTAATAATTTCGAATCACCAGTCAATACTTGATATCCTCTTGATTAACTGCCTTCGTTACCGTTTCAAATGGATATCGAAGATTGAAAATATGAAAGTACCCCTACTGGGATGGTATCTCAGGATGGCAGATTACATAATTATTAACAGGGGAAACAAAGAAAGTAAGGAAGAGATGATAGAGAAGTCATATCAGTATCTGAAGCACGGGACTTCAATTATGATGTTCCCTGAAGGGACAAGGTCGGTTGACAGAGAAATCGGTTTTTTCAAGAGAGGCGCTTTTCAGCTGGCAATAGGTGCCAATAAACCAATACTTCCCATACTGATCGACGGATCAGGCGGAGTTCTTCCCAAACATGGTCTTATTTTCAGTACAGGCCACAAAATAAGGATAAAAATATTTGATCCGGTTCTGCCAGAGTCATTTAATACTGACGACGCTGATATTCTGTCTCTGAAATTCAATACTTTTATGACAAAAGCCCTTAAGGAATTAAGGTCAGGCAAATCATAAAATGACACACAGCACATCATACCGCAGGATCCTTCATAAGATGGGTTATTACAACTATCAGAGGGGATTGATATTTCACCATCTTAAAGAGGAAGGAGGCTGGAACAGTCATTTAAAAAACTGCAGGAACTTTATTCTGCAAGCTGTTGATTTTTACAAACCTTCGAAGGTGACCGTCCTCGGAAGCGGCTGGCTGCTCGATCTTCCACTCAGGGAGATAGCCGATCAGGTATCGGAAATTAATCTTGTCGATATTGTACATCCACCGGAAGTGAAAAGTCAGATCTCCGAAATGAAGAATGTTGTTTTAAGGGAGGAAGATATTTCGGGAGGCCTGATAGAAGAGGTATGGAAAAAATCGGGAAGAAAGACATTTCTAAACAGGCTTGATTCACTTGAGGTGATTGAAATACCTGAATATCAGCCACAGTTTGATCCGGGTATTGTAATTTCACTGAATATACTGACGCAGCTTGAAAACCTGCCTTTTGAATTCCTTAAAAAACGATCCGTGAAGAATGAGGAAGGCTTTTTACGGTTTAGAAAAGAGGTTCAGTCAAAACATATCTCCTTTCTGAAAAAGTATAGGTCAGTTCTTATTACGGACGTTTCAGAAATCATCACAGACAGTTCCGGCCATACCACTGAAAATCCTTCTGTCCTGACGGATCTGCCTGAAGCAAAACTTAAAGAGGAGTGGACCTGGAATTTTGATCTCAGAAATTCAGATTATTACCGCAAAAAATCGGTCTTCAAGGTTGCGGCTCTATTGATATAAAATGAACCAGGAGGATATCAGAAATACATACCTTGATCTTAAGCATAAAAATGAAGTGCTTCTGGCGGGATTGAAAAAACAGCAATTGCTTGTTTCGTTGCTCCGACTTTTTGTGTTTGTTGCAGGAGGTATTCTTTCGGCAATAGCTTTCGGTTATTCCTTAGCAGGAGGAATTTTGATTATTTTGATTACCATTATTCTCTTCCTTTTTCTTGTGAAAAAATTTGAGGATTATTCAGGCAAAATATAAGCTTTGACTATCTGCTACGTGACGTGATAACCCGTAAAATGAATGCTGCCGCCCTGATGAGGCAGATGGGGATAGCCTGATTATCACAATTTATCAACAATGTATTGTCCGGCATAATAATCAATTAGTCAGATAAGTATTTTAGATCGTCCGCGGTTAAAAATTGTGCCGATTGTTGAAAAATTGGCAGGTGAGACCATTCCGAATTAACTATATTTGCGCAAAATTCTGAAAAATGACAGTTGTCGGATATTCTGAAGAGCATATAAAAACCCTCGAGTGGCGGGAACATATACGGCTGAGG
>JBGPAF010000110.1:0-5912 GCA_041480535.1 Bacteroidia bacterium | reverse complement strand
GGTGCTGGTCGCGATGCCGCTCATCCGTTGCATAATATTCAGGACAAGCCGTTCGGATTTTAAAATTGACTGTACCTTGCCGGAAACGTTAAATACAATATCACCCGGAGATATTTCTGATCCATCGGTGATAAACGGCTCAAATTTCAGATTCTTATCGACGATTATGAATACATCTTCAGCAACACTGCAACCTGATAAAATGCCCTTTCCCTTAATAAGCAGCCTGGCTTTTCCGGAAGCACTTTCGGGGATACAGGCAAGTGATGAATGGTCACCATCGCCAATATCCTCTCTGAGACATCTTATAATGAAATCCCTCAGGATTTTATTTTGCACTGTCGGGTTCAATCCGTATTATATGTATAAGTAGCTCCTGATCAACCTTTTTAAGAAGAATATAAACTCTGAAACTGCCCTTTTCAGTGTCAAGGTTGCCAATCGCATATTGAGCATCATTTTTTGCACCCTGATGACGAATTAGAAAATCTTTGGTATGATATTCATTAAAGAAATCTTTCAGAATTGTTTCTGCGACATTCTTTTTATAGAAATCCTCTTTATCAAGCAGGAGAAGTTCCACTGTCGAATTCATATATTTTGACAATTCCGTTGCATTACCTGCCTTAATAGCAAGCGAAATTCCGGCAGGGATCTTTGTCTGGTCCTGAGTTACTGAGGTCAGGGTACCAATTGTAAAGATGATGACCGCTATTGAAACTGTAAATCTCATTTAATTCAGTTTATTTACTTTCTACTTTCAGGTTATTCCTATGCAAATTTAAAACAATTTATCTTAACGAAAATCTGTTTCCGGCATTCAGTCTAATTATAATTGCCGCAGCAAGTTATTAATTATTATTTTTGTAAACAGTGCCGGACTATTTTTTATTATACAAAAGTCGGGCCAATAATTATGAAAATTGCATTATTGCAGGTAGGGAAAACCTCGGAAAGATATTTGACAGAAGGGATCGCTGCTTTTGAGGAACGCATAAGAAAATATTCAGCTTTTGAAATCTTTACAGTAGTGGATATAAAGAGCACCCGCAATATGCCTGCCAGGGACCTGAAGGAAAGAGAAGGTGAAAAAATACTGCAGTTTTTAAGAAACGATGATTACATTGTAATTCTGGACGATAAAGGTAAGGAGTTTTCAACAATTGAATTCTCATCCTGGCTTGAGAAAATGTTCATGTCACCAAAAAAAAGAATCGTTTTTATTATTGGTGGCGCCTGGGGATTTTCTGATGAGATTTATGCAAAGGCTGATATGCGTTTGTCATTATCCAGGCTGACATTTTCACACCAGATGGTACGATTGTTGTTCCTTGAACAACTATACCGGGCTTTCACGGTCATTAAAGGTGAACCTTATCATCACGAATAGACTGATAACCGAATAGTATGAAAGATGGAAAATTAAAGATTACCCCTTTTGTCCTTACCATAGCTCTCATTCTTCTGGCGATGGCAGCCGAATGGGTCTATACGGGAGATTTTGAATACAAATTCAGAACCAGAAGATTTAACAGGATCCTGAAGGAGAAAGAAAAGATAATGGAAAACTGCCTTAACGGAATGAGACCGATATTGGCAAGGGGAGAATCGCATGGATCAGAAACGGAGAATGATCTTTTTTTAATCGCTGAACAGAGCCGGATTACTATTCTTGAATATCTTGGGAACAAACTTTTTTACTGGTCCGACACTGAATTTGATGTTCCCCATATCCTTACTGATTCTCTTTATAAAAAGCCTTTTATATTCATTCAGAACGGTTGGTTCCTCACAAAATCTGTCCAGGCAGGCAATGAGAAGATTGTCGGGCTGATGAGGATCAGGAGCGATTATGGTTTTGAGAACGACATTATCAGAAACGGCTTTGTGGAAGATTTCGGGATCCCTTACAGCACTGGTTTCAGCCGTGACAGGAATGCCTCGGAGTTTCAAATATTTTCACGCGACGGTACATTCCTGTTTTCCCTGCTTTACCCTGAAGTTAAACCAAGGACCTCTTTTATTTTTATCCCGTTGCTTTTATGGGCGCTTGCTTTCTTCCTGCTTTTATTCATGACCCTTCAACTGGTTAAAAACCTGATAAGCCGCAACCGGCAAACCACTGCCCTTATAACCTGTTTTGTCATTGTTTCAGCAATCTATCTGCTGATCCTGATAGCAAGAAAACCTTCAGTGTTGTTTCAGACTGAACTGTTCTCGCCATACCGGTACACAATGAATGCATTCATACCTTCATTGGGGCATTTGTTGGTACTCAGCATTCTGCTGTCGGTAATTTCTTATGTTTTTTTCAACAGCATTAAGGCAGGCGGCAGACTAAAAGAAAAGGAGAGAACAGGGTATTTGGTTCTGACCCTGCTTCTGATTCCCGGGGCTCTCCTGTTCGCATTGTATCAAATAGTTTTCAGTCACCTGATATTTAATTCAAATATCAATTTTGAAACATATAAAGTGCTGGATCTGAATATTTTCAGCTTTACAGGTTTTATTTCGCTCCTGCTGCTTTTCAGCGTTCCTTTTCTATATATCCTGAAGATATTCAAAATAATAAAACAACCAGACACCAAAACCTTAATATTATCAGCGGTAACAGCAATGATAGTTTTTCCGGTGTTCTTTATCAGCGACCCGCCGCTTTTTATCTGTGCCGCCCTGTTCTATTTTCTTGTGACAGTGCTTTTATGGTGGCTGAGAAGCAAAGGAGTAGGAACCTTTAATAAAACTGTCATATTTTCACTTGTTTTTGGCTTATATTCACTTTTCCTGATTACATACTTTTCAGAGAAAAGAACCCGGGAAAATATTAAAATACAATTGGTTACATATTCCACTGAAAATGATCCGACTGCTGAACACCTTCTGCTCGATATGTGGCCAAAAATCACAGGAGATTCAATCCTGAGAAGTATGATGGACGTGATGATCTTTGAAAGAAATGATGTTGACAGCATCTCTAATTATCTGAATAAGAAATATTTCAGAGGATATTGGGGCAATTTTAGCTTTAATGTCGTCCTGTGCACGAAAAATGATTCCCTGAATGTCGGCGAACGCCACGGATCTTTCGTAGATTGTTTCAGCTTTTTTGAACAGAAGATTTTAACAAGCGGTGATCAGCTTACCGGAACTGGTTTTTATTTTATCGACAATAAGCAGGGAAGATCAAATTATCTCGGACAAGTTCTTTTCAATTATGATAATGACAGAATTAACGGTCTGTTTATTGACCTGTTCAGCGATATAAACGTCTTTCAACCAGGATATTCTGAGCTGTTGCTGGATAAGAAATATCACAGCTATGCTAAGATTAAAGATTATTCATTTGCCAAATATATAAATGGAGGTATAGTTCTCAGAACCGGGGAATTTCCTTATAATAAAACTGATGCCGGGTATACAGAAAAAGTAACCGATTACAGTTTTTTTAAAGCTGACTCTTATAATCATATTCTGTACAGGAACGGAAATGTGACTGTTGTTATAAGCCGGCCTGTTATTTCAGCTCAGGATGTCATTATTTCATTTGCATATTTGTTTGCTTTTATTTTCATCTTTTCAAATCTTATGATCTTCCTTGCTGCCAGACCTGTTATTAAGTTCCCTTTAAGCTTTAACTTCAGGCAGAAGCTGCAGCTATCATTCATAAGTATACTGCTCTTTTCTTTTACCCTTATAGGTGTTGTCATTGCTTCTCTGGCAATAAAGCAATACAAAACTAAAAATTACGAGAACATACGGGAAAAGCTGAATTCAGTATATATTGAACTGGAAAGCAGAATTTCGATGGAAATACTTTCTACTTCTGACTGGGAAAGCCGCAATTACAATTCACTGGATGAGATGCTGATAAAACTCTCCAATATTTTTAATACTGATATTAACCTTTATAATCTGCATGGATATCTGATTGGAACATCCAGACCTGAAATATTTTACAGGGACATTACCAGCAAGAGGATGAATAATCTGGCTTCTATTAACCTCGAAAACCTGAAAAAGAGTGAATATCTTCAAAAGGAGAAGATCGGTAATCTTGAATATATATCAGCTTATATTCCTTTTTATAATACTGATAACGGACTTCTGGCATATCTGAATCTGCCTTATTTCAGAATGCAAAGCGCGTTGACCAGAGAGATCTCAAATATGATTGTGGCAGTTATAAACTTCACCCTTCTCCTGATAGTCATAACCATGGGTATTGCTGTTTTTATAAGCGGTCGTCTGACAACACCGCTTGCAGTTCTCAGCAGCAGGCTGGCTTCAGTGGAACTTGGCAAAAAAAGTGAACATCTTTCCTATAAAGGGAACGATGAAGTTGGAGAACTTGTACGGCAATATAACCGCATGGTTGACGAACTGGATGAGAGCGCCCAGAAACTTGCCAATTCTGAAAGGGAATATGCATGGCGGGAGATGGCAAAGCAAATAGCCCACGAGATTAAAAATCCTCTTACTCCGATGAAACTTAATGTCCAGCAGCTGCTTAAATCATGGACAGACGGAGTCCCCGGATTTGATAAAAATCTGGAGAGGTTTACAGGGAACCAGATAGAGTATATTGATAATCTCTCATCAATTGCTTCAGCATTCTCGTCATTTGCAAAAATACCTGAAGCAAATCCTGTTACTGTCGATCTTCTGGAACAGATAACAACAACAATTGAACTGTTCAAGAACACTGATAATATTTCATTCACGATCGGATGTCCTCACCATGAAGAGGTTTTGATATATGCTGACAAAGAACAGATAAACAGCGTATTTTCAAACCTTATCAAAAATGGTATCCAGTCAATCCTCCCCGGGAATGAAGGAATAATTAAAGTCAATATTAAGAAATCTGTCGATAAAATATTTGTATCCGTTTCAGATAACGGAACCGGAATTCCTGAATCGCTTAAGAAGAAAATGTTCACACCTAATTTTACTACCAAATCATCAGGAACGGGCCTTGGATTATCAATTGCTAAAAGATATGTGGAAAATGCCGGCGGAAGAATCTGGTTTGAATCGGAGACTGATAAAGGCTCAACATTTTTTATTGAATTTCCCCTAATGTCTTCTGAATCGAAACAGTAAAATCAGGAAGCTGTTAATAAAATCACATTTTTTTCTCAATTATTTAGCTATTTTAGCGTTTACTAGTCATAAAATTAAATTTTGGATGACGGACAGAACGTCTAATCATATTAATAAACTGTTAATTATACTGTTAATTTTATTTAGTTTTAACAGCACTTCTGTCAATGGTCAGGAAAATATCAGTGGTGTCATAAACAAATATGCCAAAGTAACATATTGTGATAATGTGGCTGATTATGTTGTTATAGGTAATCTGGTACAAGCCAGCCAGTTTTCACCAGGAGATTATGTTCTATTAATCCAGATGCAGGGTGTGGGGATTCAGACCGCACAGGATTCATACGGTACAAATGTTCAATCAGTTTATGGTACACCAGGAGGATATGAATTCCTTATTGTCCTGTCAGTTAATACCGGAACCGGGAGGATAGATTTCACCCGGAATGTGTTTATCAATACTTATGATGTGGCAGGTAATGTCCAGCTTGTCCAGGTGCCGTTTTATAATTCCCCAACAGTAACAGCCACTCTGGCCAGCCAGAACTGGAACAGTACAACAGGCACCGGGGGTGTCCTTGCGATGATAGTTGGGAAAAAGCTTACCCTGAATGCTGATATCGATGTCACTGGTAACGGATTTAATGGTGCCGCTGGTGTTTCAGGAATAGGACAATGTGTCAACACTAATGAAACTGCAAATAATCATGATTCATATCCCGATTCATGGAACAATGCCGGTTATAAAGGCGAAGGTGTGGCAATTCACGATGCTTCTAAAGTCTTGCTGCTTCCAAATCATGCGAAAG
>JBGPAF010000109.1:0-5919 GCA_041480535.1 Bacteroidia bacterium | reverse complement strand
CGTGCACCACCAGTATTCCTGAAGCGATTCGCCCTTCCATGCAAAAACAGGGATTCCTTTCTCTGCAATCGCTGCTGCAGCGTGATCCTGGGTAGAGAAAATATTACAGCTGGCCCAACGGACATCAGCTCCAATCTCTACAAGGGTCTCAATCAGAACTGCTGTCTGGATTGTCATATGCAGCGAACCAGTGACTCTTGCGCCTTTAAGAGGTTTTTCTGATGAGTATTTTTTTCTGATTGCCAGAAGACCAGGCATCTCTTTTTCTGCTATTTCAATCTCTTTCCTTCCGAAAGATGCCATTGAAATATCTTTTACGGCATATTGTTTTGCATCGACCATCAAGTTCATCTGTAATTTTTTTTAGTTTTTTTCCGTGTGCAAAGTTAACAATAAATTCAATGATTTTGTTCAGGCCAACAACCTCATTGCTGTCTGCTTGTCAATATCCATCTGCCTGGCAAGAAGTTTTACATTTTCAAACTTGATCTCATCCCTTAGCCTGAATCTGAAAATTACTGCGATGATCTGATCGTACAAATCCCTGTCAAAATTAAAAACATGGACCTCAATTGATCTTCGGCTTTTATCCTGGTTAACTGTCGGATTAAAACCGATGCTCATCATCCCGGGAAGTTTTTTATTATCGAACAATACCTCAACTGCATAAACTCCATCGGCCGGGATAAGCTTATGGATGTCAACCGGCTGTATGTTTGCAGTCGGAAATACGATTGATCGTCCAAGCTTTCTTCCCTGAACAACGGTTCCGGTCACAGAATAATCATAACCAAGCCATCTGTTCGCATCCTCAAGATGACCTTTCAGCAGGGCATCACGAACAGAAGTGGAACTTATAATTCCATCAGGAGCACTTACTTCAGCGAACTGTTCAGCTTCAAAATCAAAAACCTCAGCACATTCACGGATTATTTTAAAGTCGCCCCCTTTGCTTTTACCGAAATGGTTATCATATCCGACTATCAAATGTTTTACGCCAATCTTTTTTACAAGTATTTCTCTTATGAAATCGGGAGCCTCCAGATTGCTCAACTCCCTGGTGAAATTCATTATTACCAGGTGATCTATCATTAATTCTGCCAGGATTCTCTTTTTTTCATCCAGAGTTGAAAGATAAGAGAATCCCTCAGTTTTTTCTGAAAGCACCAACCTTGGATGAGGATTGAAAGTGATGACAACTGATTCACCTCCTGCTTTCACCGCGCTGGAAACGAGGTGATCGAGAAGTGCCCTGTGACCAAGATGCACACCGTCAAAAACCCCTATTGTGATAAAAGGATCAACAAGTTTCAGATTTCCATATTCCTCATGAATTATCATGTCTTTCCAGGATTATGACTGTAAAATTAACAAAGCCTGTGAAAACGGAATAATTAAGTGATTTAGTTTTCGTAATTTTATGAAAAGTATCCTATTAATAAACTGTCATGAATCCTGTTAAATTCTATTTATCTGATCCGTGGCTGGATCCGTACAAAAGCATTATAGAGGGCCGGATTAAGAAATGCCTTTCAAAGGAGCGCGAGTTAACCCGTGACGGGAAACTGAAAGAATTTGCAATGGGCCATTTTTATTATGGCCTGCATCGCGACAATGACGGCTGGACATTCAGGGAATGGGCGCCCAATGCTGAAAATATTTTTCTGACCGGTGTTTTCAGCGACTGGAAGGAAAAACCTGCCTATAAACTTAACAGGATAAACAAGTATGGAGACTGGGAAATAAAACTGCCTCCCGAGTCTCTGAATCACGCGGACCTGTACAAGCTTTCAATGCACTGGGAAGGAGGGAAAGGGGAACGCATCCCATCATATGCCACCCGTCTGGTTCAGGATGAAAACACCAAGATATTCACTACCCAGGTATGGAATCCTGAAAAACCCTACAAATGGGAGATGGACAATTTTAAAGCGCCGGTTACTGCTGCAGTGATATATGAAGCGCACATAGGAATGGCTACATCAAAGGAAAAAATAGGGACATACCGTGAATTTGCCGACAATGTACTGCCTGTCATTGTAAAATCGGGATATAACACAATACAGCTGATGGCGATACAGGAGCACCCGTTTTACGGATCGTTCGGCTATCATGTCTCAAGTTTTTTTGCCGCCTCCTCAAGATTCGGAACACCCGAGGATCTTAAAGCTTTGATCGACAAAGCACATAAATCAGGCATACGGGTCATCATGGATCTTGTTCACTCCCACTCTGTTAAGAACGTTAATGAGGGACTTGGACTATTCGACGGATCTCCGGGGCAGTATTTTCACACCAATCACCGGCGAAATCATGTAGCATGGGACTCGCTGTGCTTTGATTACGGGAAAGACAATGTGCTTCATTTTCTGCTGTCGAATTGCAGGTACTGGCTCGAAGAGTATAAGTTCGACGGATTCAGGTTCGATGGTGTCACAAGCATGATCTATTATAACCATGGTCTGGAAAAGAACTTCACCACATATGATGATTACTTCGATGGCGGACAGGACGAAGATGCCCTGACTTACCTCTTCCTTGCTAACAAAATGATTCATGATTTTAAGCCAGGAGCGTTGACTGTTGCCGAGGAGATGAGCGGAATGCCGGGTATCGCCTGTGATACAGAAAAAAGCGGTTATGGTTTCGACTTCAGACTTTCGATGGGTGTCCCCGATATGTGGATAAAGATGGTCAAGGATACCCCGGATGAAAACTGGGATATGGGGCATCTGATACATGAGCTGACTCAGCACCGGCCGGAAGAGAGAATAATTTCCTATTGTGAATCGCATGACCAGGCACTTGTCGGTGATAAAACGTTGTTATTCAGAATGTTAGATGCTGAGATGTACACCGGGATGACAAAATCGTATCACAGTTTCACAATCGATCGCGGGATTGCCCTTCACAAGATGATAAGGCTTATCACTTTCAGCGCCGCAGGCGGAGGATATCTGACTTTTATGGGAAATGAGTTCGGCCATCCTGAATGGATCGACTTCCCGCGCGAAGGTAACAACTGGAGCTATAAATATGCACGCCGTCAATGGCAGCTTGCATTCAATGAGGATCTTAAGTACTCATACCTTATGAAGTTCGACAATGCGATGGTAAGGCTCCACAGGGAATACAAACTGCTGGATGATATTATTGTACAAAGGATCTATGAGAACAACTTTGATAAGGTAATAGCCTTTATGAGGGGAGAATTCTTGCTTGTGTTTAATTTTCATCCCACCAATTCATTTACCGATTATGGTATTCCGGTAAAAGGCAAATTCCGGATTGTCCTGGATACTGATGATCCGACTTTTGGGGGTTTCGACAGGGTTAACAGGAATTCTTATTATACATCCACCAGAAAAGGAGAAAGGCCGACTCACAATCTGCCTTTCTACCTTTATTTGTATTTACCCTCAAGATGCGCCCTTGTACTAAAAAGGGAAACTGTCAAGAGAGCAACAGACATTTAGTCGATCCACCTCAGCAGATAAAAATCCTGCTTGTGGGGAAGGTCTTTATGCTTCGGATATATTCTTATTCCGTAGAAGAATGTTCCGGCTTTTTCAGGAATCATGTTAGCCCTGTAAAGGCATTTCCCGTTTTTACTGCTGATCAGTTTAAATTCCTGACTGTCGACAAACTCATATTCTCCCTGCTTGTTAAGATGAGTAAAGACAAATTCGACTCCAACATAGTCTTTTGGTATCTTCTTGATATCCAAAGCAATTTCAGCACGGTAATCGTGACCTGAATGATAAACATTTTCTCCGGGACGTTCAAAATTATAGTTCAGCACCTCTATATTATCCCATTCATCCCTCATATTCTTTTTCCAGGCAGCCATCTCTTTTGCCTTTTCAAAATCGTTTGCAGTGAGGTATTTATTCCTGGCCCATAATTTCATATAATACTTTTCAAAATAATCATCCAGCATCCTTTTCATTGTAAATTCAGGAGCTATTCTGACCATAGTATTTTTAATAAGGCTTATCCATTCCACCGGAATACCCTGTTCATTAAATGAATAATAAGCAGGTGTTATTTCATACTCCAGCATATTATAAATAGTCTCGGCATCCACATCATCCTGAAGGTCCTGGTTATTGAACGTCCTTTTCTTAGGCAATGCCCAGCCGGCAAAGGCACGATATCCTTCCACCCACCATCCGTCGAGAACACTGAAATGAATTGTACCATTCATAACAGCTTTTTCACCGCTTGTACCTGAAGCTTCAAGCGGTCTGGTTGGTGTGTTAAGCCAGATATCCACTCCTCTGACCAGCTGTTTTGCCAGTTCTATATCATAGTTTTCCAGGAATATTACCTTCCCTGCAAACTGGGGCATCTGTGAAATTTCGAACACCCTTTTGATAAGGTCCTGGCCGCCACCGTCATGAGGATGTGCTTTCCCCGCGTAGATAAACTGAACAGGTTTGTCGGGATCATTGACAATTTTTGCCAGCCTGTCGAGGTCCCTGAATAAAAGAGATGCACGTTTATATGTTGCGAACCTCCTGGCGAATCCGATAGTCAATGCTTTTTCATTAAGATGACTGCTGATATTCAGCAATGTGCGCGGACTGACATGCATGTCCATCATTTCTGTCTGCAGTCTCTTTCTGATATTTACAAAGAGATTTTTCTTCAGTGTTTTTTTAACCTGGTAGATTTTCTTATCATCGACATTATAAATCTTTTCCCACTGATTCCTGTCAGTCTGATCAAAATTAACGGTCCCCGTTAGTTCTTTATAAACTGCCTGCCATTCAGGGGCAACCCAGGTAGGGTGATGCACCCCGTTTGTTACATAGCCGATATATAGTTCCTCTTTGAGGTAGCCAGGCCATAGCTTGTTAAACAAGCCCTGTGTGACCTGTCCGTGGAGTTTGCTTACGCCATTTAATTCCTGCGACATATGAGTAGCGAGATAGCTCATATTGAATTTCCTGTCTGCTTCTCCTTCACAGCGTCCCAGTGCCATAAGCTCATCCCAGGTAATATTCAGCCGTGAGTGATAATGGGAAATGTATTTCCTTAAGAGATCCTCCTCAAATGCATCATGTCCAGCCGGCACAGGAGTATGAGTGGTGAACAGGGTTGAGGAACGGATTGCCTCAATAGCCTGGTTGAATGTCAGATGGTTATCTTCTATAAGTTTCCTGAGACGTTCAAGACTGATAAATGCAGAATGTCCTTCATTGCTGTGGCAAAGATCAGGCTTTATTCCAATCGCAGTCAGGGCTCTTATTCCGCCTATCCCAAGAATCAGTTCCTGTTTCAGACGGTTTTCATGATCACCGCCATAAAGGTAATGCGTAATTGAACGGTCTTCCGGGGAATTGTCATCAAAATCAGTATCAAGTAAATAGAGTGAGACTTTCCCTACTTTTGCTTCCCAGATCCGTATTTTCACACTCCTTCCGGGCCATATGATGCTGACTGTAAGATGTTTCCCATCAGCATCTTTAACGGGACTAATAGGAATACGTGAAAACTCCTCAGGTTCATAAATTGTAAGCTGTTCACCTCTGGGGCCGAGCTTCTGTTTGAAATAACCAAACCTGTAAAGGAGTCCGACTCCAATCAGGTTGGCGTTTGAATCACTCGCTTCCTTAAGATAATCACCCGCTAAAATGCCAAGGCCTCCGGAATATGTTTTCAAGCATGGGTGAATTCCAAATTCCATGCTGAAGTAAGCAACTGATGGTTTATCCTTATCATCAGGTCTGCCGATATATTGTTTAAATTCCGTATAGATTTTTTCAAGATCTGCCACAAACTCTTCATCATCCTCCAGAACAAGGAGTCTCTTATAATCAATCTTTTCGAGAAGCAGTTTGGGATTATGATGGACCTCATCCCAAAGAGAAGGATCCATCCTCCTGATCAATGATTCTGCTTCAGAATTCCATG
>JBGPAF010000108.1:0-5978 GCA_041480535.1 Bacteroidia bacterium | reverse complement strand
CTTCTTCTCCAGTTGTAGGGATTATTCCTTTTGGGTGGATTGGACCTGGGACGGTTGTGATCTCCATGCTCTTGTTTTGGCGCTTTCACGGGATTATTATCAATCAATGGAAAAGGATGATTGTCAACAACCTGTATTTTTTTTGTGATCAGTTTTTCAATATCTCTCAGATATTCTTTTTCGTCTGCATCACATAATGAAATAGCTGTGCCGTTTGCCCCGGCTCTTCCTGTCCTTCCGATCCGATGGACATATGTTTCGGAGATATTTGGGATCTCATAATTAATAACATACTCAAGATCATCAACATCAATTCCCCGGGCTGCAATATCGGTTGCCACCAGAACCCGTATAGTCTGAGCTTTGAAATTTGAAAGCGCCCGTTGACGTGTGTTTTGTGCCTTATTTCCGTGGATCGATTCAGCGCTGATATTTTTCTTTCTAAGCACCCTGACAACTTTATCAGCTCCATATTTAGTACGTGTGAATACTAAGGCTGTTTTAATCTTTTCATCCTTTAACAACTCTATCAGGAGGGCATTTTTATTTACTTTATCAGTGAAGTAAACATATTGGTCTACTATCTCAACAGTAGATGCCGAAGGAGTAACTTCCACTTTTACAGGTTTATAAACTATTGAACCAGCCAGCTTTACGATCTCAGGAGGCATGGTAGCGGAGAAAAAAAGTGATTGTCTTTTTTTAGGGAGCGCTGCAATTATCTTTCTTACATCGTGAATAAAGCCCATATCGAGCATCCTGTCTGCTTCATCAAGAACAAAAATTTCAACATCTCTTAATGAGATATATCCCTGGTTCATAAGATCAAGCAACCTGCCGGGTGTTGCCACAAGTATATCCACCCCATTTCGTAAGGCGGCCGTCTGGGGATTCTGATTTACACCTCCGAAAACTACAGTACATGTCAACCCGGTATGCCGGCCATATGCTTTAAAACTTTCCTCAATCTGTATTGCAAGCTCCCGGGTAGGAGTTACAATAAGGCTCCTAATTTTTCTCTTCTTATCGAATATTCTGTTTTTGCTTAACAACTGAAGGATTGGTACTGCAAAAGCAGCCGTTTTTCCTGTCCCGGTTTGGGCACATCCTATCAGATCGGTTCCCTTAAGTACGATAGGAATAGCCTGCTCCTGGATTGGTGTTGGTAAAGTATATCCTTCTTCTTTTAAAGATTTAAGAATAGGTTCAATAATATCCAATGATTCAAACTTCATAACAAATTATTAGTATTTTCTGTATGAAATAAAAACTGCCTTGTAATGGCGGGGATTATTCCTTGATTGAAAACGCAAATGTAATATTATTTAAACAATATTCAGGTACGCAGCTAAAATGCCCGGCTTCAAAGGGATCATTGGAAATGGACAATCTCTCTTTCCGATAATGGAGATTAATTTATAATGCCACAATTGCATCACCCGGATTTTAGTGTATTTTTATAAATAAAATAAATTGGAAAATGATAAGTGAAATAAAATTACAGGATCTCAATTCAGAAAAATTCATTGATGAAATAGTCAAGGAAATAGTCACCGCAGTTGGTGACGGAATTGCCATTAACGCACTATCGGGAGGCGTTGATTCTTCCGTAGTTACAATGTTAGGTCACAGGGCACTGGGCAAGAGGCTCAGGACTGTCTTTATCCAGAATGGACTTATGCGTGAAGGAGAACCTGAAATGGTGGCAGGTATTTTCCGTAATCTTGGTGTAGATATTGAAATTATCGACGCCCGTAATGAATTTCTTGATTCGCTGAAAGGAATAACTGATCCTGAGAAAAAGCGTGAAGCCATAACACAGACGTTTTATAAGAAGGTATTCGGCCGCATCGTAAGAGAGAGCAGGGCAAAATATCTTTTGCAGGGAACAATACTTACTGATATTGACGAAACTGTAGCCGGAATTAAAAGGCAGCATAACGTTTTTGCCCAGCTTGGGATAGATCCGCAGGAAACGTTTGGATACCAGATTATTGAGCCACTGATCCAGCTTCGGAAAGACGGAGTCAGGGCAGTTGGTAAAGCACTGGGACTCCCTGAGGGAACATTCGCCCGGATACCATTCCCGGGTCCCGCACTCGCAGCCCGTATAATTGGTGAAGTGACAGAAGAGAAACTCGCTGTTGTCCGCAAAGCTACCGCAGTTGTCGAACGGCTTCTTTGTAACACGGGAGCTTTCCAGTACATGGCAATCCTCCATGATGACCGGGTGACAGGTATGCGTGACGGGAAACGTGATTTCGGCCGGCAGATTGAAATCCGCTGCTGGGACAGCATCGACGCCAGGACAGCTACCCCGACAAAACTGCCATTCGAAGTCCTGGAAAATCTGGCAGGTGATATAATCAGGGAAGTACCGGGTGTTGTAAGTGTAACCTACAATATTACTTCAAAACCACCCTCAACGATTGAAGCAGTGTGAAAGGGGCTAATGGTTCACAATTTAAGATTATCCTTGCGGCATTATTGTTGACTGTGGCAGTCATCGCTGTTACATGTACGGGAATTTCAAGCCATCTTAAAAATAAGGAGGAATTATTAAACTACAAAAATGCAGCTGCTTCCCTTGTGTTGTCAGAGGATGGTGAGCTTTTAGGGAAGTTCTTCTATGAGAACCGGACGAATATCTCATTCGACCAGATCCCGAAGCATCTTGTAAATGCACTGATCGCCACTGAAGATGTCCGCTTTTACGAACACAAAGGTTATGATGCTAGAAGCTTTTTCAGGGTTCTGGTAAAAACGGTCTTCCTTCGTAATCGCAGTTCAGGAGGTGGGAGCACTATTAGCCAGCAACTTGCGAAAAATATGTTCGGAAGGAAAAAAACCGGTATATTTTCTGTTTTTGGTAATAAAATCAGTGAGGTAATAATGGCCCGGCGTCTGGAAAAAGTCTTCAGCAAGGATGAAATTCTGACCCTTTACCTGAACACTGTCTCATTTGGCGAGAATGTATATGGTATTGAAGCGGCCTCTGTCAGATTTTTTAATAAAAGCGCCGAATTCCTTAAAATTGAGGAATCTGCTGTTTTAATCGGGATGCTTAAGGCTAATACCTATTATAATCCGCGCAGGAACCCTGAAAATGCAAAAATAAGACGCAATGTTGTCCTTAAGCAGATGGCGAAGTATAATTATCTTACAACCCCGGAGGCTGATTCACTTTCTAATCTGCCCCTGCTGCTTGATTATCGGAAATCACCGTCAGCAGGAGCCGCCGATTATTTTCTTGTTCAGGTGAGAAAAGAAACAGGGGAAATTCTTCAGGACATAACTCTTGTTACAGGTAAAAAATGGGATCCTGAAAAAGACGGATTGATCATTACCACAACGCTGAACCTTGCCCTTCAGAATTATGCGGTTCGATCTTTTAATGAGCATTTATCGGGGATGCAGAAAAGGCTGAATGACCACTATCAGACTACTTCGGGCAAGCGCCTTCTGGAGCAAATCACAGGTAAAGAACTTGAAAGACTGAACCTGACCCAACGTGCAGATGAAATAAGCTCGCAGGAGATCTTTGACTGGAAAGGCACAATCACTGATTCGATATCCGTTGCAGACAGTCTGAAACAGTCACTAACCATATTGCATGCCGGATTGATTGCTATGGATCCGTTTACAGGTGGAATTAAAGCGTGGGTTGGAGGGATCGATTTCAAGACCCAACCTTATGATCAGATTCTTGCAAGGAGACAAATGGCTTCAGTGTTTAAGCCTGTTCTTTACTCAGCTGCCATAGAGGAAGGAATGGAACCTTGTCAGTACCTTGATAATGATTCAATTACATTGTCAGGATTTGATGACTGGAGTCCCGAGAATTTTGACCATTCCTTTGGGGGGAAATATTCATTGTCAGGTGCATTGGCCCATTCGATGAATATCCCTACATTCAGCCTGTTTCTGCAGATTGGTTTCGAAAAGGTTGATTCGATGTGGAATAAAATGGGATTTGCTTTTCCTCTCGTCAATACTCCTTCACTTGCCATGGGAACAGCTGAAGCCAGTATTAAGGAGGTTGCAGTCGCATATTCATCATTTGCAAACGGAGGATACAGGATCAGTCCATATAGCATTAAATCGATCAAAACGCCAGATGGTGAAGTGATCTACAGTAATGACTCATCAGGAACAGGAACCAGGATAATGACTGAACGATCAAGCATTTTGATGAGTGCAATGCTGCAGAAGGCAATAAGGGAGGGCACGGGAGTCTCAATGAGCAGTGTTTATGGAGTCGATATTCCTCTGGCCGGTAAAACAGGCACATCACAGGATTATTCAGATGCCTGGTTTGCTGCATTTAATCCGAAACTGGTAATGGTATCAAGAGCCGGGGCCTCGTCGAGGGCAATTCATTTTAACAGCGGATCGAACGGTTCGGGAAGCGCTCTTGCATTGCCTCTTGTAGCATTGACACTCCGGAAAGTACAGCAGAACTCTTCGTTAAAGGATCATCTGATTGCCCAGTTCCCTGATCTTCCTCCTGAATTGGCAAATGCACTTGATTGTCCTGATTTCAGGGAGAAAAACTTTTTTGATAGGATAATTGATATCTTTGAAAAGGATAAGAAGCCTTATGAGAAAGCAGATAAAAAGGTTGAAAGAACGATAAGAAATATTCTTAGAAAAATATTTAAAAAACAATAAAATGACCTGCAAAACTTTTTTAAAGCTTGTTGTTTTCTGCATCATATTATTACCTGGAACTGAAATAAGCTACTCTCAGGAAAAAAACTGGACTCATTTCAGGGGAAGCAATCTGAATGGCATAGCAATGACTGACGCAATCCCGCTTGAATGGAATGATTCCAATTTCAAATGGAAAACAGAAATTCATGGGAGGGGGCATTCGTCGCCGGTTGTTTATGATGACCAGATCTGGGTCACAACAGCTACTTTGGACGGGAAGGAACTTTATGCAGTATGCCTTGATTACCTGTCAGGCAAAGTACTTTTTGATATCAAAGTATTTGCATCGGATGATGTGATCAGCAAACATGGCATTAATACTTATGCAAGTCCTACTCCATGTATCGAAAAAGGATACGTCTATGTGCACTATGGAAGTCCTGGAACTGCCTGCATCAGGACATCCGACGGATCTGTTGTATGGAAACGTACCGATCTGAAATGTAATCATGTCCAGGGACCCGGTTCTTCTCCGGTGCTATATAAAAACATGCTGATTCTTCATTATGAGGGCACTGATGTAAGGTATATAGTTGCTCTTGACAAATCGACCGGGAAACAGGTCTGGCGTATTGAAAGGCCGGCAGAACCATACAAACACCTGGCACAAATCGGAAAGAAAGCATATATCACACCTCTGATTGTTAATGTTAAAGGCAGAGATCTGTTAATTTCAAACGGTTCGGCAGTTTGCTGCGCCTATGATCCGCTTACAGGAAAAGAAGTGTGGAGCGTGATTTGCGGCGCTGAATCGACTGTACCTATGCCATTTGCTGAAAAAGGGATAGTCTATTTTTATACGGGATCTGTGGATAGTCCCGGTGGAACTGCCTATACCGATATGCTGGCAGTAAATCCCGATGGAAAAGGCGATATAACCGGCACCAATATTATATGGAAGAAACGTGATGATCAGTCGCATACTCAAATACTGAGTCCGGTCATAAAGGATGGATTGATCTACACCGTCAGTTCCAGGAATATTCTCATGTGCATCGACGCAACAACAGGAAAAGAAGTCTGGTCAGAACGATTGAGATCAGACCATAACGCTTCTCCTGTGTTTGTTGCAGGAAATGTGTGGTTCTTCTCAATTAAAGGAGAGGTACTGGCAATAAAAGCCGGCAGGAGTTATGAAGTTATAGCGCGTAATCAGATGGATTCAGGGATATGGGCCACACCGGCATTTCTCCGGAATTCAATAATACTCAGAACAGAAAAGTACCTTTGCAGAATTAGCAAATAACTGTAAATTATATAATTAT
>JBGPAF010000107.1:0-5980 GCA_041480535.1 Bacteroidia bacterium | reverse complement strand
TATAAAAAAATATATAATTAATTATTAATAAGGCATCCCTCCGCCCATACCCTGAGGCGGCATAGATAGTTGTTTTTCTTCTTTTTCATCAACAACAACAGCTTCAGTTGTCAGGAACATTCCGGCGACTGAGGCAGCATTTTCGAGGGCAACCCTTACAACTTTTACAGGATCAATTACTCCCGAATCATAAAGTTTCTCGAATTTTTCAGTCTGAGCATTGAAGCCATAATCACCTTTACCTGCTTTTACAGCCTGCGCAACAACTGCACCCTCCCTGCCGGCATTAACTGCGATCTGGCGCAATGGTTCTTCTATTGCACGTTTAATAATCTCAATACCGGTTGTCTGGTCTTCATTGTCTCCTTTTAATTTTTCAAGAGCAGATATAGCGCGGATATAGGCAACGCCTCCACCCGGAACAATACCTTCTTCTATAGCAGCACGTGTTGCATGGAGAGAGTCATCAACACGGTCTTTCTTGCTTTTCATTTCAACTTCCGATGCTGCGCCAATATAGAGAACTGCAACACCACCTGACAGTTTTGCAAGACGCTCCTGAAGTTTTTCCTTGTCATAATCTGAAGTGGTGGTTGTCATCTGCTGTTTGATCTGTGCCACTCTTGCCTTGATCAAAGCTTTATCGCCATAACCATTTACAATGGTTGTATTCTCCTTGTTTACAGTAACCTTTTCTGAAGTACCAAGCATATCAAGGGTAGTGTTTTCAAGCTTAAGTCCTTTTTCTTCTGAGATCACTGTACCGCCTGTCAGAATTGCAATATCTTCAAGCATTTCTTTTCTTCTGTCACCAAATCCGGGGGCTTTCACTGCACATACCTTTAAGGAACCACGAAGCCTGTTTACAACAAGTGTTGCAAGGGCCTCACCCTCAACATCTTCGGATATAATCACAAGAGGACGGCTTGTCTGGGCTGTTGATTCGAGAATTGGCAGCATATCTTTCATTGAAGATATTTTCTTATCATAAATAAGTATGTAAGGATTCTCAAGCTCAGCTTCCATCTTTTCTGCATTTGTAACAAAATATGCAGAAATATAACCACGGTCAAACTGCATGCCTTCTACTACTTCAACATAAGTAGATGTACTTTTGGATTCCTCAACTGTAATAACACCTTCTTTATGAACTTTGCTCATTGCTTCAGCGATAAGCTTTCCAATTTCCTCGTCATCATTTGCTGAAACTCTTGCGATCTGTTCAATTTTATCGAGGTCGTCACCTATAACTTTTGCCTGTGAGACAAGATGTTTTATTACTTTTTCAACAGCTTTATCAATTCCTCTTTTTACATCCATCGGATTAGCACCGGCCGTAATGTTTTTAAGACCGACATTAATAATAGCCTGTGCAAGGACAGTAGCGGTGGTTGTACCATCACCGGCAATATCACCTGTTTTTGAAGCAACTTCCTTAACCATCTGTGCACCCATATTCTTATAAGGGTCCGACAATTCTATATCCTTTGCTACTGTGACTCCATCTTTTGTAATTTGAGGAGCGCCAAATTTTTTCTCCAGAACAACATTACGTCCCTTCGGGCCAAGTGTAACTTTTACTGCATCGGCTAACATGTCAACGCCTTCCTTAAGCAGAGCGCGCGCATCAATATTGTATTTAATCTCTTTTGCCATTTTATGTTAAATTTAATTGGTTTACAAAAATTACTCTATGAATAATATATCCGACTGTGAAATAAGAAGATAATCTTCAGTGCCGACTGTCAGTTCCTGACCTGAATATTTACCGTAAAGAACGACATCGCCTTTTTTTACTTCCATTTCTTCATCTTTTTTGGGTGCGCCAACCAGAATTACAGTTCCCTGGCGAGGTTTTTCCTTTGCCGAATCCGGGATAATTATTCCGCTTGCAGTTTTTGCTTCAGCTTCGTGAGGTTTTACGAGAACCTTTCCAGCCAATACTTTTCCTTTTAATTGTGCCATTTTATTTAGTTTTAATGTTAATGATTATTTTCTGTCTGTTCTTTAAGCATAATTTATGCCAAACGGAAAATTCCTGACGCCGCGGACAATAAGCCGACATTTTATCGGTCAGATTCTGACATTTTTCGGGTGCCGTCAGGGTCAAATCAATATATATCATTGTATATGAACACATTAATAGTAAAAAAGCGAAGTGTCAGTTTATGACAAACTGACACTTCGGTAGTATCATTAATAGCAACCTGCTTAATTCTTAGGCTGCTGTTCGCTGCCTGACTGTGTACTTGCAGGTTCTGTTGGTACAGCAGTAGGAAGAGTCGGAATGGCGCTTGGATCGACTGCATTCTGAATCTGGTTCTCAATTCTGGAGCGTTCAGTTGTCGCGCCGCGCGGAATGGTAGCAGTGGCCACAACACAAAGAATCAGAATTGCTGCTGCAAGGGTCCATGTCGATTTTTCAAGAAAATCAGCTGTCTTTCTGATACCCATTGACTGACCTGCTGATGTGAAATTGGCAGCCAGACCTCCGCCTTTTGAGTTCTGAACAAGAACAATCATCACCTGAAAGAAACAGGCTATGATAATCAATATTGAAATAAAAATATATATTCCCATTTGTCAACTATTTAATGATCGCTTTTATTTTTTCAATTTGAGTTGCAAAGTAACCACTTTTTTCCGGAAATTTCAAACTTAATTTTTCATAAACATCAATTGCCTTGGAAAAATATCCCTGATTTACATAAATTCTGGCAAGAGTTTCAGTGATAAATCCACCCGTTTCGTCAATATACTGCTGGGACAGATCCTCAACAGGCTGATCGGTTTTATCTCTTTTTGGTTCAATCCTGGGACTGGCTGAAATGAACTTGTTAATCAGATCTGCCTGTGCTTTTTTATTAAGGTTCTTTATATCCTCCTCTGAAAAGGTTTCGGTTATAGTTTCAGGCTCAGCAGATATTTGTTCAGCTTCAGACTCAGGTTCAGGTTCAGGTTCAGGCTCAGGTTCAGGCTGAGGCTGGGGTTCAGCTACTTGGACGTAATCAGGCTCGGATTCAGGTATTGAAAATCCCGGATCCATATAAAAGACCTCATCTTCATTTTCATCAGGTTCATCATCAATATAAAAAATACCACTCTCAGGTTCATCGCTCTCCTGTTCCATAGATACCATGATTGAACGGCTTATGATCTGGTCAGTGCTCTCTGCCTGCTGATTTTCTGATATTTCAGCTAAGCTTTTTTCAATCTCAACTATCATATCCTCACTGTTTTTTGCCGATTCAATTACAGTCTGCTCAATATCTCCTGAAACAGCAGCCGGTTCCGGTACTTCAATAACTGGTTCCTGCATGGGCTCGCTTATTAGTTCATCAGGTTCCGCAATTATTGGGGATTCTTCAATTAAAATGTTTTCCGGTTCGATTTGTCCGGCAGTAACAACCGGTTCTGGTTTGATCTTCAGAAGATTATACAAGACCTCCCTGTCAGCAATATGAATAGCAGAATTCCTCAGTTGATTTTCAAACCTTATATCTGAATTGTCCTGAAGACCTTTAAGAAGCAGCAGGTGGGCAGTCTGAAAATAAGGAAATATATATACAAGTTCATTGATCTCAGCCAGGACCTGCCTGTCGACCGGGTTCTTGCTGCCAATCAAATTCAGAAAGTCATTTTTGTTCATGACTGGTTACCAGTTAACAAATGCTCTGTTAAAGATATCCTCAACAATCATTTCGATTATTTTCTCAGAGAGTTCAGCCTCAACCGCACTGAGGTCGAAAGAGCTGTTGTAATCTTCGTATCTTGAGAATGACTGTTCAAAGCTCATGTCAGGATCGGCAGCATTTGTGAATTTAACTTTCACTGTAATTGTGAACCTGTTCATAGCAGCTGTTGCATCGGCCGATACTGTAAGGGGTTTGGTATTGTAATCTGAAATTTCCCCTTCAAAATTCGCATCACCGAGACCATTTATTACATTCAGGTTTGTCTGCGATTTGCACTTGTCAATAAGGGCATCTGTAAGATTCTGACTCAGCCCGGGCTGAACGAGACTTGCCCTGTTTTGAAAATACTGAATGCTTACAGTACTTAATCCTTCCGTACTTGCCCCCGAAAATGAATAAATGCCACATCCGCCCTGTACAATGAAAATGATTCCGAGGAAAACAATCAGAATCCTATTTTCTGAGATGGGAATAAAATTTTTACATTTCAATTTCATACTCTTTTATTTTTCTGTAAAGAGTTCTCTCTGATATACCAAGCTCATGTGCGGCCATTTTCCGTTTGCCATTGTATTTTTCAAGCGCTTTTTTTATCATCTCAATTTCTTTCCCGGCAAGCGAAAGGGATTCTTCAACAACCTCTTCCGTATCCTGGATATTGCTTCTGCCCTGATGAAGTTTAAAATCGGCCGGCTGAGGCTCCTGGGAACCTGTAAAGTGATCTTCACGGCCTGTATCCCTGATAAGATTTTTGATCACTCCGGAATTGGTTTCATGGAAATTAAGATCAATTTCGCCCGTTTTAATAAGATCGAGTACCAGTTTTTTCAGGTCGTTCATATCGCTTTTCATGTCAAAGAGAATCTTATAAAGGATCTCGCGTTCCGTGGAAAACGACTTGTTTTCTTCTCTCTTGATTATTGCAGGCAGTTTTATTCCGTTATAGTCAGGCAGGTAAGCATTTAATACCTCGGGGGTTATCTCCCTCTCCTTTTCTATGATCGAAATCTGTTCAGTGATGTTCTTAAGCTGACGGACATTGCCGGGCCATGAATAATTCAGAAGGATATTTTTTGCTTCGTTGTCTAATCGAATTGAAGGCATTCTGTATTTTTCGGCAAAGTCAACCGCGAATTTTCTGAAAAGAAGAAAGATATCCTCTCCCCGCTCCCTCAACGCAGGAATTTTGATAGGAACAGTATTAAGCCTGTAAAACAGATCCTCCCTGAACCTTTCTTGTTCAATTGCCCGTGGGACATCAACATTGCTGGCTGCGATCACCCGTACATTGGTTTTTTGAACCTTTGAGGAGCCTACCCTTATAAACTCACCCGATTCAAGGACCCTCAGCAGCCGGACCTGCGTCGAAAGAGGCAGTTCTGCAACTTCATCAAGAAAAATTGTTCCGCCGTCGGCTACTTCAAAATATCCTTTCCTGCTTTCGGTAGCACCTGTAAAGGAACCTTTCTCATGACCAAACAGTTCAGAATCGATTGTACCTTCAGGTATTGCCCCGCAGTTTACAGCAATATACTGTCCGTGCTTCCTTGTACTGAAATTATGGATAACCTGTGGAAATGATTCTTTCCCTGTTCCGCTCTCACCGGTAATCAGCACAGAAAGATCGGTCGGAGCAACCTGCACAGCAATATCTATTGCACGGTTAAGCCCTGCATTATTACCTATTATCCCGAATCGCTGCTTAATGCTTTGAAGATCTTTCATGTCTGTTTTACGCTGGTGCGAATTTAAGATATTTTTAAAACATTGGGAAATTCAATTTTCGTAAATTCGCACCATGAAAACATTTTATGGTTATCATTTCGCTGGCATTATTCCGGCACGATATGCTTCATCACGGTTTCCCGGCAAACCACTTGTTACAATCGGCGGCAAGCCGATGATCCAGAGGGTGTATGAACAGGCTTCCAGATCGCTGGATATTGTGTATGTCGCAACTGACGACGTCAGGATTTATGATGCCGTAACTGATTTTGGCGGGAAAGCCGTTATGACCTCCGCTGAACATCAGAGCGGAACCGATCGTTGCGCCGAAGCTGTTAATATTTTAACAGAAGAAAAGGGAATAACAGCCGATGTTGTCGTCAACATCCAGGGTGATGAACCATTTATAAGGCCAGAACAAATCGACCTGCTGATTTCGTGCTTTGCCGATAAGTCGGTAGAAATTGCAACACTTGTAAGAAAGGTGGAACCAGGAGAGGATATAACCAATCCAAATCACCCGAAAGTGATTGTTGATCTTTCGGGAAATGCTATATATT
>JBGPAF010000106.1:0-5988 GCA_041480535.1 Bacteroidia bacterium | reverse complement strand
CCCAGGCTTTTTTTGATTGACATAATAAGATCTGAGTTTAAATCCTGATTTAAATCACGAGAAACGCTCACATAACCGGCAGGATAAGCACATGAATTCTTGGCAAAATAGAACTTCGATCCTCGTGTGTACCAGTCTGTACCTATCCGGTAACTGAAACTTAACCAGTCAGTAGCGTCATAAACAAATGCCAGGTTCCCGATCATTCTGTTTACATTATCTTTATAAAGGTTTTCGTTGGCAGTCCAGTAAGGGTTGTCATATCCGCCACCACCACGGTAAGTACGTTGTTTGCCATCAGGAAATATATACCCCGCAGCATTATTGAATGTCGGGGGAGTACGAACCAGCCCCAGCATAACGCCAGAAGTGTTTGAACCCTGCTGAATACGATTTCCTGCATCGTTCATAAATGTCATTGAAGCTGAACTGGTAATTCTTTTGGTCAGCTTACTTTCACCAGATAATTTAAAAGTAGTCTTCCCAAAAGTGTTATTGGGTACTATACCTTTCTGCTGCTGGTTCGAGAGTGAAACAAAGTAAGTTGTTGATTCACTGCCACCGCTTATAGATAAAGAATTATTATATGTAACACCTCTCTGGAAAAAATCGTATGGATCATAAACCTGGACCGGTTTCCCATTTGCTTTCGGGTCGTTTTTACTAACGATACGCCCGTTAGCATCCCATTTAGCTAAATAATCCGCCATATTCAGGTAATTATACTTATTGGCATCAGGGGCAACCCATGTGGGATCAGTTGTATAACTGCAGGTATCAAGTCTGGCACCCCATGAAACGTTGCGGTAAGGTTGCCCGTCAGCAGGAGAAGCAACATGATTATACTTCTGACCATTAGCCCATTCGAGATATGCTACGTACCCTTCGGAAGATCCTTGTGCATATTTATTCTGACGGGCTTGTGTTTGTGAGATTTTATCAAAAGTGACCGAAGTATGGAAATCAACCTTCATTTTTGTGTTGTTTGCCCCTTTTTTTGTAGTTATCAAAATAACCCCGTTACTGGCTCGCAAACCATAAAGAGCTGTTGCAGCACCTCCTTTTAATACTGTCATTGTTTCAATGTCATCAGGATTCAAGTCGATAGCTCGGTCCGAATAGGCAACTCCGTCAACTCCGCCACCACCGCCACCGGTCTGAATAGGAATGCCATCTACAACGAAAAGTGGTTGGTTGTTACCAGTAAGTGAAGTTGAACCCCGGATTTCAATAAAGGTAGAAGCTCCTGCGGCACCCGATGAAGGTGTAACATTAACGCCTGCAACTTTACCTGAAAGTGAGTTGATGATGTTTGTATTGTTAGAGTTGGCAATCTGATCGGTGCTTACACTTTGTACTGAATAGCCAAGCGCTTTTGCATCCCGCTTGATGCCAAGAGCAGTAACGACAACTTCGTTCAGACCCCGAAGTTCCTCTTCCATGGCAACATCCACTACTGTACGACCTCCAATCTGAATCTCCTGTGTCTTCATTCCCACATAGGAGAAAATAATGGTTGCAGCAGTTTGCGGAACAGAAATAGTATATTTCCCACTCAAATCGGTAAGAGCACCAATTGTGGTTCCTTTAACCTGAACAGTCACCCCGGGAATTGCACCTTCCCCTTGTGTAGCAGAGGTAACCGTACCTGTAATGACTCTTGTTTGTGCAAAGAGTGTTGAAACACTCGCAAACACAATAAGAACAATCAACAGAATAAGTTTCTTCATACGATTTAGTTTTAGGTTTGATTCTACTAAAATAGAATTTTTTATTGAATTAAAAAAATATAGATATTTTAATCCAATTTATTTACTTCTAAACTTTTACACGATGGAACGATAGTTAGAAGTCTATTTTTTAGCATTGTTTTGAATCTTCATTTCAACTTTCCTTAATATAGCCTCCTCCTCTTCAATGGCTTCAGATTCAATTTTCTGGCCTTGCAATAGCAGATCGCTTACAAATTCCCTGTCATCGAGCCCTGATGCGTTTATTTTTATATTCAGAAATGCCCCCATGATACATGATCTTAGTGCCAGTGCACCGACAGCAGCATCAGTCACTGAATTAGGATTCCCAATTTCGACCATCTCATTTATCAATCCGAAACCCGAAAATGCTGTCTCCATTACCCTGAAAGGTACAAGAATAGCATTTCTGGTCGCTTCCTGTACAGCTGATTTTCTGATTTTGATCTCCTCTTCTGTTTTTTTAGGAAGGCTGAATGCATTCAGTATTTTATTAAAAGCGTCAGTATCCTCATCAACAAGTTTTAACAGTTTGTTCTGTATCTCTTTTCCCTTCTCAGCCCAGCCGGAAAATTCTTTCCACCGGTCGTCCCATCCCCGCTTATGGCTTGAAATGTTTGCCACCATAGTGCCAAGTGCGATACCCAGGGATCCCATATAGGCGGACACTGAACCTCCTCCCGGAGCAGGCGATTCAGATGCGGTCTCATTCATAAATTCGTAGAGACTCAATGCATTGAGTCTCTCATTGTTATTTTCTTTCATTACATATTCTATTATTTTCTCTTCAGGTTTGAATTGATGTATGTCATTAAGCCCCATAGACTTAACAGCGATTTTGACAAGTTCCTCATCTGACACTCCGGCCGAACGCTTCTGCTTCGCGAGGAAATAGCGGCCGGCTTCAAGGATTGCCTTCAGAGGTATCAGGCCAACAAGCTCGGAACCTGTTACTCTTATTCCTCTGGCATCCGCTTTCCTGCACACCTCATCAAATGCAATATGGACTGGTGTAACTGAAATATTGGTAAGGTTCATTGATATTTGTGCGATTCCGTATTCCTCAATATACCAGCCAATTGCTTTAATGCTTTTAAGTGTACCAGGTACATTTATTATGTCTCCGTTATCACTTTTTACATTTCTGCCTTTTTCCCGTATATCGAAAGCAATTGCATTTGCTCTTCTTGCTGAGGTGGTATTAAGGTTCACATTAAATGCCACCAGAAAGTCCCTTGCACCTACAGCAGTGGCGCCTGATCTTTCATTGAATAAGGCAGGTCCGAAGTCGGGTTTCCATTCAGGATCAGCCAGCTTCTTTCTTAATCCTTCATATTCGCCTGCACGGCAACTTGCCAGGTTCTTCCTCTTCTCCTCAAAAGCGGCATTTTCATAGCAATAAACCGGAATCGCCAGTTCATCCCCTATTCTTTTTGCCAGCTTTCGGGCATAATCTGCTGTTTCCTCCATGGTTATCCCTGATACCGGAACAAACGGGCATACATCAGTGGCTCCCATCCGTGGATGTTCTCCATGGTGTTTCGACATATCAATCAGCTCTGAAGCTTTTCTTACAGCCCTGAAGGCAGCCTCGGAAACCTTATCCGGCTCACCGACGAATGTGACAACAGTCCGGTTTGTGTCACGACCCGGATCCACATCAAGCAATTTTATACAATCAATTGATTCAATGGCATCAGTGATCTGCTTTATAATTCCCATATCCCTGCCTTCGCTGAAATTCGGCACACATTCGATGATTTGTTTCTGCATATTCAAAAATTAGTTTTTCGATTTTACCTTCCTCCCAGTTTGGTTAACCCCCATCCCCCCACAGGGGGGTATAATCGGAGTTGCGATTTAGCCCCCCTTACAGGGGGGTTGGGGGGTTTATTATCCCTTTTAGTATTATCGTATCGATCAAAATACTCCCATAAGCATACGGGAAAAAGTTGTACGATGGCATTTCCTTGGTAATAAACAAATTAGCCACTTTGCCTTTAGCAATTGAACCATGTGTTTCAGAAATTCCCATTGCATAAGCCGAATTGATGGTAACTGCATTTATTGCCTCTTCAGGAGTCATATTCAACTTTATGCATCCCAGCGACATTATTAGTTTCATATTTCCTGACGGGGACGAACCAGGATTGTAATCTGAAGCCAGCGCAACCGGAAGGCCTGCATCTATCATTCGTCGTGCAGGCGGATCAGGCAAACCCAGGAAAAGAGCAGATCCCGGAAGAAGAACAGGCATAGTCTCAGAATCGAGAAGTACCTTAATCTCATCCTCCCCTGAACGTTCAAGATGATCGACCGATAAAGCATTGTATTTCACACCAACCTGCACACCACCCGAATTACCCATTTCATTCGCATGAAGTTTTGGTATCAACCCATATTTCACACCAGCCATTAATATCCGTTCTGTCTCATAAACTGTAAAAAATCCGTCATCACAGAATACATCGATATAGTCTGCAAGTTCTTCCGAGGCTACCAGCGGGATCATTTCATTGATGATCAATTCAATGTACTTTTCCCGTTCAAACCTGAATGCTTCCGGGACGGCGTGAGCGCCAAGAAAAGTGGATCTAACTTCAAGTAAAGAAGATTCTTTGATCCGCTTGATAACCCGGAGCATTTTGAGCTCATCTTCTGTGTTAAGTCCATATCCGCTCTTGATCTCAATTGCACCTGTGCCCAGTCTGATGATCTCATTGATTCTTTTCATTGACTGGTTGAACAGATCGTCTTCGGAAGTTTCATGAAGTTTTTTTGCTGAATTTAAAATCCCTCCTCCCCTCCTGGCGATCTCTTCGTATGATAATCCTCTGATCCTGTCCGCAAATTCCTGTTCGCGGCTCCCGGAATAAACTATATGAGTATGAGGGTCGCAAAAGGATGGGAAAACATATTTCCCGGAAGCATCAATGATTTCATGCCGGGTGAGATGGTATTGATTAATATTCTGAGGCAGATCACTCATCATACCAAAATCGGAGATATTTCCATTTTCAATCAGGAGGTAAGCATCTGAAAATGAATTTACTGTTGCCATTTCACTGCCGCTGGCTTTCAGTTTTGGAATATCCTCTGTTCCGATAAGTTCTTTAATGTTCTTTATAAGAAAGGACATATACGTATTTAGTCTTAAAATTGCAGCCTAAGGTAGCAAATATTGAAAAATCTGCTTATGATTTCCATTTTTCTTTATCTTTAACACTGTCAACCAAAACTATAACCTATGAAAAAGCCCTTGACTCTGTTTCTTACGGCACTAATTGCATTCTCTTTATCAGGACAGGAAAAGAAAGCAAAAACCGGATGGAAGTTTGGCGGAGCTCTACCAGCAGTCTCGTATGATTCAAACCTTGGATTTCAGTACGGGGCTCTTTTTGAATTCTTTAATTACGGTGATCCAAGCATATATCCTGAATTTTACGATCATACTTATACTGAAGTATCACGCTATACAAAAGGAAGCGGCGTTTACAGGCTGATGTACGAATCAAACCACCTTATCCCCGGAGTGGAACTGATAAGCGATCTCAGCTATCTGCCTGATCTGGCGAACCAGTTTTATGGATTTAATGGTTATGAATCGATTTTCAATAAGGATTGGATGGATAAGGAAGCATCAGGTTACAAAACTGCAATGTTCTATCGCCATCAGAGGAATCAGTTCAGGTTCAAGAATGATTTCATTGGAAAATTATCGGGAGATCATTTAAAATGGAGCGCCGGATTTGCATTCCAGAATTTCAAGGTCAGTTCTGTAAATATTGACAAATTAAACAAGGGGAAAGATGAAAATAAGCTGCCATCTGTGGCAGAAGAGCCAGGACTTTTCGAACTTTATCGTGACTCTCTGGGATTAATCCCGGCCAATGAGGCCAATGGCGGCTGGGTAAATACAATTAAGGCTGGCCTTGTATGGGACAGCCGCGACAACAGACCAAATCCAATGAAAGGTGTATGGACTGAAATGGGCATTGAAATTGCTCCTAAATTCCTCGGAAATGACCAGGGATTTTCAAAATTCTATATAACACACAGACAATATTTTACGCTGGTTGAGAACGATCTTTCACTTGCTTACCGCATTGAATACCAAGCAACACTTTCCGGAGAAGCTCCTTTCTTTTATCAGTCGCAGGTATTGACTTACAGGCTTACAGGCTACTCCAGTGAAGGATTGGGCGGATCAGGTACAATGAGAGGTGTTTTAAAGAAT
>JBGPAF010000105.1:0-6019 GCA_041480535.1 Bacteroidia bacterium | reverse complement strand
TTTTCGGTTGTTGAATCCCACAAAACCTGCTTATTATTGACGTACGCCAAATTTGCCAGGTTAAAGGTAACCGCTTCATCAAAACCTTCATCTATATTGCAGCTCGTTGTATTTTGATTCCGGATCGCATCAATCCATTCTTTTACGTGCAGGAAACTTGCATCAATTACTTTACCATCAATATAAGTTGCACCATATCCTCCTTTCATATAGGCCCTGGCTGTTGCAGAGGAAACTGCATCAACATCTCCTCCTCCATTATATAAATAGAGAGGATCTGATGAATCCATTCCGTTGTCTTTGTAACGTTCTGAATAATCGTCTTTAAATATCTTTATCCCCAGATCGAGGTACATTGCAGCCTCAGAACCCATGATGTAGTTTTCTCTGTAAATACCATTCTTAAGTGTGCCATCATATGTTAATGTCAGTCCCTTTTTAGGATAACTGAATACAGCATTCATTACATCAGGCATATCACCGCAGTTTTTATAATAGTACTGACCTCCCAGAGCAATCACCTTCTCAGGAATACCAACCTTCAGAACCTGGTTAATGCAGTCATATTGATGTGAAAAGTCATTCCCGATAAAGCCGGTTCCATATTCGCTGAAGCGGTGCCAGTTAAAATATCTTTTACGATCAAACTCATACCAGGGTGTATTTCCAAGGAATTCTTTCCAGTTTATGTTTTCCGTGGTTCCCTGGTCATCAAATTTTCTTTTTCTTATCCAGGCTCCATCCAGTCCGTTCCTGTTAGTATGGGTTTGAACCATAGAAATAGTACCCAACACCCCTTTCTGAATCAACTCTTTAGCAATTCTGAAGCTCATTTGCTGACGATTTTCGTGCCCAAGCTGAAATACCACACCTGTTGATTTTATTGTGTTTCTCAGTTCAATAGCCTCTTCAATACTATGGGTCATTGGTTTTTCAAGATACACATGTTTTCCTGCTTTGGCAGCAGCAATAGCCATAGGGGCGTGCCAATGATCGGGAGTGCAGATTACAACTGCATCGATGTCCTTGCTTTCAAGCATTTCGCGATAAGTGGGATAAATCTTTACAGGTTTAGTTGTCCCTTTGCCTCCGCCAGGTCTGATATCGTTCATTGAGATTTCAAGCCCCCTGTTTGCATGCAATGAGAAAGTATCGCATACCCCTGCAAAATCAACATTCAAATCTTCCTGTCCAAGAAAATTGGTAAGCCATTCATTATATTTTCCATTTACTGTATTCTCTTTGACCTGGTTAGGATGTATAAAACCAAAGGTTGCCAATAACTGATCGCCTCTCCATCCGTTTCCTATTAAACCAAGTCTGATACGGTTAGTGCTATTGCCAGAGGAAGGGAGCAATTTGATCTTTGGCGCATCAAGTGTTTCAACTCCAAGCAAATTCAAATAATCTTTATGTTTAATCTTTGCATCCCTGGTTAGGTTCTCTTTTAAATTAAAAGCAAAATAACCTAAAAAAGGTAATGCTCCCAGTCCCTTCAGAAAATCTCTTCTGAAAATGTTTCTGCCTGAATATTTCATTGAAATTATTAATATTTAGAGTTGATATATTTATTTCTTCACTTCAAATTCGCCCTTTAGTTTGATGTCATTGGAGGAACTTCCTACCATTACCTCAAAAGTACCAGGTTCAACTACAAAATTCATATCTCTATCAAATAGTGATAATTCCTCAGGAGACAATGTTAGTTTTACCGATTTTTTCTCTCCTGGTTCCAATGATACTTTCTCGTAACCCTTAAGTTCTTTTACAGGTTTCGATGTACTGCTAATAATATCATTTATATAGAGCTGAACAACTTCATCACCTTTTATTGAACCTGTATTTTTAACATCCAAAGTTATTTCAACATTACCTTCGTTGTTTATTTCCTTAGGTAGAATGTTCAGATTGCTATATTCAAAAGTAGTATAACTCAAACCAAATCCAAATTCGTACAATGGTGTTCCCGGCATATCAACATACTTTGCATCTTCTTTTGTTATAGAACAATTATAGTAGAATGGGAATTGACCTACTGAACGAGGTATTGTTATTGGAAGTTTACCGCCAGGATTATAGTCGCCAAAAAGAACGTCTGCAATAGCATTTCCTCCCTGTTCTCCGCACATCCATGCTTCGACAATTGCTGGTACATTCTCCGATGTCCAACGGATTGAAAGAGGTCTTCCGTTTATCAATACAACAATTGTCGGAGTTCCTGTGGCATAAACAGCTTTAAGGAGCTCTTCCTGACGTCCGGTTAAATCGAGATTAGCCATATCATGGCCCTCTCCATTGGTAACGCCTCCGTCCTCACCTACGACAACAATTGCATAATCTGCATTTTTTGCTGCACTTTTTGCCTTCTCAATTTCATTAAGTTTATTACCAATAATATCGCACCCTTTTACATAGGTAATTTTTGATTTCGGTGAGACTTTATTTTTAATGCCTTCCAATACGGTAACCACATGTTGCGGAATATTATGAGGAAAATAATCACCCAACTGTTCGATTGCTGCATCTGCATTTGGTCCGATAACAGCAATTGTCTTAATATCTTTTTTCAGGGGTAATAATTTCTTTTCATTCTTTAACAGAACAATACTCTCTCTTGATGCCTGCAATGCAACTGCCTTATGCTCTTTAGAATTCACAATAGAAACAGCATATCCAGGATCAACATAAGGATGTTCAAAAAGCCCCATTTGAAATTTGAGTCTTAGAAGCCTTGATACGGCCTGATCAACTTCTTTCATCGATATTTTTCCTTCGTTTACATTTTCAATTAATCCGCCCATATAGGCATCCTCAATTGATATCCCAACATCAACACCTGCTTTGATTGCTAAAATTCCTGCCTCTTTTTGAGTTGCAGCATGTCTTTCAGTTACAATTGTTCCCAGGCCTCCTCCTTCACTAACAACAATACCTTTAAAACCTAATTCTTCTCTTAATATTTTTGTAAGTATTTTATCTGAACTGTGAACAGCAACACCGTCAATTGCAGGATAAGTGGCCATTACTCCAAGCGCTCCGTATTTCTTAATACCTGTAGCAAAGGATGGTAAAAATACCTCTCTGAATTTCCTCTCAGAAATCTCCATAGCGCCTCGCTCAAAACCACCTACAGGTTGACTTTGTCCCGGATAATGACACAGAAATGAAACCAGTTTGTCGGGTGCAGAAATATCGTATCCCTGGAGCGCCTGAACAATATTAGCAGCTATTTGCGAGCACATGTATGGATCTTCGCTGTATCCCTCTTCATTTCTGCCCATCCTCGGATCTCTGTTTGGTTCAACCACAAGTGTACATAATCCATGAACTCCAATTGCTTTACCTTCCTGTGCAGCAACTGTATAAATTTCCCTGACAAGTTTTTTGTTCCATGTTGCACCTATAGCAAGTCCCTCCGGGAAAATTGTTCCGCCCGGACACATGAGTCCGTGTGTTCCCTCTTCGATCTGAAAGAGAGGAATTCCTAACCTGGTTTTTTCAACAGCAATCTTCTGAAGTTCATTCATGATCTTAGCCTGTCTTTCAGAACCTTCGTAGATCAACCTGTCAGAAAGTGTAAAGAATCCGCCACCTGGTCCAAAAACATCATTATGAGTCCCTTCAGCCCATTTTCTGCAACCATCAAGTTGTTTGTCCCTAACTTCCCTGGTGTCTTTCATGTCCCATAAATAAGGTGCATGGCTGTGAAGTCCCCATCCGAGATCTGTTGAATAACATGTCGGTATGTTCATCTGTCCAACCTTTTCTTCCAGCGTCATCCGGGAAATAAGATCACTGACTCTTTGTTCTATCTGGTAGAGAGGATTCTTATAAACAGGAGTTTCCGTAAATGGCAATTCTCCTCTTTTTACTTTCACATAAGCAGCAATGTTATGGACGTTATCGATCCAGATGCCATTGGCGGGATCTGATGCGTATTTGCAGATTGATTCAATAGTGGAAAGCTGAGATGTTTGAAATCCTCCTTCATTCATCTCATGACCGGCAAGAACCAGCCATTGGCCCTTGCTTTTTGCCTCTTCAATCAGGGTTTTTATTTGCTCAAAGGATTTGCCATCCAGTTCCATACCGGTGAGTTGTGACATATCGCAAAAAGCAGGATCATTTGGACCCTCATTAAGCCATCCCCGCCCTGTTTCAAACTTAGCTGAAATTACAGGTACATAGCTTCTGGTTATATTCCCTCTCCCGACAAATGTTTGTCCGCAAGGAAATGCAAAAGAGACCGGTTGAATGCCCAGCATCTTTTTTATTAATTTACTGGCCGAATCAAGCTCCATATTCATATCCTGAAGAGTATAATCTTCTAATGCTTTATCCTTTGACCAGACAAAATTACCAGTACAAGGATGCAAAAGAGAATGATTGCCAATGTCGTGACCGTTAGTAACTGCCTTTCCCCAGGCTTCCAATCTCTGTGTTATATTATCAGGTGACAGGTAAAAGGTTGCTTTTACACCGTACTTATCAAGCAATGGAATACCTTTGTCAACTTGAGACAGGCGGGCATCGTCAAAAGTGAGACTTAATCCCATTTTCTTTCCCTCGGGCCATTGAAAATCAGGCTTATTCTGAATTGTTTTGGCCTGATAAGTCTGTGCCTGGCTGATGCCAGCAACCATAGTGAAAACTATGGCATTTATGGAGGTTTTCAGAAGGTTATGGATTTTCATATTATAGTCAGTTTAATTGTTTATATTTTCATTAATAGAATTATTCCACTTTAATGTGGTTATAGAATGGGGCTTAAGTTTTTGAATCGCCATCTTCTTGTTCCATAATATTTTGCAGTCAGTTTCATCCCCATTATTAATAACATTAAGTATAATGCTGCCATCGGTATTCTGAAAACCTGCAAAATTAAGCTTTGAAGAACCACCTGTACAATTTATTCGATAAGCTCCGGGTTTAACAAATTTGCTAAAATGAGTTAAGTAGTAATATAAACCAGTATATGTGACTTTTTTAGTATTTCTGTTAATAATAACAACGGGATGTTGCTGGTTTGGTTCCGGATCTCCATGTACAGGCGAAACCAGCCATGGTCCGCCATCCTGATCAAGGATCATGTTCCAGTAAATCCAACCCGAAACCCAGTTTTTCATATCGTTCATTATCATGTTCCCCCAGAATTCCCCATCAGAAAACTCGTAAGCAGGAGACTTTTTCGGTCCATTAGGAGGGAAAAGGGCTCCGGTAACATAACAAACTTCTGTCATCCAAATTGGAATATCGGGAAATTTATTGTGCAGTTCTGTAAGGTCGGAAAACTTATCCCAGTCGTAACCATGAACAGTAAGCGAGCTGATGTGTTTTCTGACTTCAGGATCGTTCAGAACAGGAGGAAATTTCTGGAGAGCTTCGGGACGATTGCTAGTTTCACCCAATTGAATTTTTGTAGATAATCCATCAGCCCGCAGGCGTGGGACAACGAAGTTTTTTATCATTTCACCCATTACTTTATAGGTGACATTTGAATACCATGGGTTATCCCCTTCATTGAACAGGTTTAGATAGTTGATGGTGATTCCTTTTTCGGCATAAGCCTTTAGATATTTAGAATAATATCTGGCTAACGCACCATAATATTCGGGCTTAATATGTTTTTCTCCTTGCTTCAGATTATAGTACATCCAATCCGGTGCAAAATCCATCGGAGATTCTATTTCAAACTTACCATATCTGGATGCCTTTTTTATAAATGTAATCAGACCATTTGGTCCTAAATCCCTTTCGACAGTAAAATGTTCCATTGATGTATCACCAGGAGTATCGTTGTAAGTGTACCAGGGGCCGGCCGAGGCGAAATCACAAGCTGCAATCGGCGACTTCATTAATGTATACCCGGCGCCAGAATCAGGTTCAAACAGCATTCTTAATACGCTATCCTGTGTTTCAGCTTTAAGAGAGTTGAGGCAAATCATACCTGCTTCATTGAAGGTTGCCCCAAAACCATCAATCTTCTGAAAGTGGGTTCCTTCATCTATTTTAATTAATG
>JBGPAF010000104.1:0-6043 GCA_041480535.1 Bacteroidia bacterium | reverse complement strand
CAGTATGTCAAAAATATTGAAAGAGACAAAATGTCTTAAGGTGACTATAGCGTCGGGGTTCCACCTCTTCCCATTCCGAACAGAGAAGTTAAGCCCGTCAGCGCCGATGGTACTGCGTTAGTGGGAGAGTAGGTAGTCGCCTGCTTATAACCGAAAGCCCTTCAGAATACTGAAGGGCTTTTTTGTTTTAAAAATACTATATTTGATAAACAACTCTTCACAAATGAAACTCCTTCCGGATAAAGATCCTGAAATAGCAACCAGACTGCATATCCCCGAAGGAACTGTCATAGCTGAAACATTACTGCAGATCATCAAATACAAAAGACTGAACAAAGTTTTTTCAGAACTTGTGGAAAAAGATCCCACCCTTCTGATCAGCCATCTGCTCGATGAACTTGAACTGAAATATGAAATTCCTGAAGAAGATCTTAAAAATATTCCATCCGAAGGCGGTTTCATAACAGTATCTAACCATCCATATCAGGGAATCGACTCAATGCTCTTGTTCAAAATAATTCATGAGAAGAGAAAAGACTTTAAAATAATGGCAAGCTTCCTCCTTCAGAACATTGAAGCACTCCATGATATAATATTACCAATCAATACCTTCAAAACAGCAAAAAATAATAAGTCCTCATTCAGCGGAATAAAGGAAGGCATCATTCATCTTAAAAATAATAACTGCCTCGGGATCTTTCCTGCCAGCGAAAGTTCTGCCCAATTTGAAGTATCTAAAATAATACTTGATAATGAATGGCAATTGCCAGCAGTCAAATTCATCAAAAATGCGAAAGTCCCGGTGATTCCTGTTTATTTTCATGGCACCAATTCACGATTATTTTATATTGTAAGGAAGTTAAGTCCGATTCTTCGGATGACTGGCCTTCCGTCGGAACTGCAGAATAAGAAGAACAGGGTTGTAAAGATCAGAATAGGAACTGCCATTACCGTAAAAGAACAATCGGAATTTAAAGATTTTGCACAATACGGACGTTACCTCAGAGCCCGTACCTATTTATTGGGATCAACCCTCGAGGCACGTAAATTTTTTAATAAACTATCATTCAGAAACAAAACTCATGCTGAACCGGTAGTAAACCCTGTACCGGTGCAAAAACTTATCGAAGAGTTTAACAAAATAAGAAATGAATATGAGCTTTTCACAACCGGAAATTTTTCGGTAGTATGTACTCCAGCATGGGTAATTCCAGAAATCATTATCGAAATTGGCCGTCTAAGAGAAGTAACATTCAGGGAAGTAGGTGAAGGAACCAATAAGAGCACCGACATGGATGAATATGATCTGTATTATAATCATCTCTTCATCTGGGATACAGAAGCAAATAGAATTGTAGGTTCATACAGAATAGGAAAAGGTAAAGACATTGCTAAAATTTATGGTATTCACGGGTTCTATATTAATTCACTTTTCAGGATTAAAAAAGATTTTCTCCCTGTACTAAGGGAATCACTTGAACTTGGACGATCCTTTATTGTTAAAGATTATCAGAAAAAGGCGATTCCTTTATTCCTTCTCTGGAAAGGCATCATGCTTTTTCTGCTCCGTAACCAGGAATACAGGTACCTTATCGGACCGGTAAGTATAAGCAATGAATTTTCTAAATTTTCCAAAAGCCTGATTGTTGAATTTATCAGGACTTATTTCTTTGATGAAGCTAAAGCAAGGTTAATTGTACCACGGAAAAAATTTGTAGTGCAGCATGATAAAGCGGTTGACAGGGAGGTTTTTATTGATGTCGCTGACCGTGATATTAACAAGATTGAAAAGATTATCACCGATAGAGAACCAGGATACAGAATTCCGGTTCTTCTAAGGAAATATCTTGAGATAAACGGGAAAATCATAGGGTTTAATGTCGACCCTAAATTCAATGATTGCCTTGATGGCTTATTGATTGTGGACCTTTACAGCTGCCCACCAGATATACTGAAAGGACTTTCCAGGGAATTAACGAATGAGTTAATTGTTCAGGAAAGATTCAGGATGTGATCAGGTCAATTGTTCCTGCAATCAACCTGCAAAATATTTCCTAATAGAATTTATATCTCTTGTCCACAATATTAGCATCCTTGCGCAAAGCTTCGTAAGCCTCATAACTGCCTCTCATCTGAAAAGTGGATGTAAGCCTCTCTTTCAGCAGTTTAAGATCCTCATCGCTTGATGCTGAAACATTGTTTACAGCAAGCATATAAACTCCATTTTCACCTTTTACCGGACCTGCTACCGTTCCCTGCTTTGAAGCGGAAGCAGCAGATATGAGTGCAGGCTCAGCACCCGCACCAGGAACTGTATATGATCTGAAATTTACCTGGGTTGCTTCCTGGACAGTAAGTCCCATTGCTGAAGCAATATCATCAAGGCTTTTTCCGGGTTGGTTATTCTTTTCAAATTCAGCTGAAATCAATTCAGCTTTTTTATCCTTTATAACAAGAAACCTGATGTCATTCTCAACATCTTTCATAGACGCTATTCCTTCCTCCTGGACCCTGGTGCAATAACCAACCACATATTTATCCCCGATTTCAAAAACAGCCTGCTGGTTATTATCAAGGATAATTTTACCATTTTCACTCTGAAACAATGAGATTATAAGACTCCTTGGATTATCAATGCCAGGCAGAGTTTTCTGCTGGGGAGTAACATCATTTGCAACACGTTTTGTGAGTCCTTTTTCAGTTATAACCTGATTAAACTTTTCATAGGTGTTGTTGGTTCCTGCAAACTGGCTTGCTTCGCTGTATACTCTCTGGTTTGTAAGTGATCCGGGAATTATTTTTCTGTCTACAATTCCAACATCATATTTACGTGAATCCTTCGATTGAGCCAGAATTTCAATAATGTGAATTCCAAACGTTGTTTCAGCAGTAACAATATCTCCTTTTTTTCCTGAAAAACATGCATTATTGAACGGGACAACCATCCTTCCTTCAGGAAACCAGCCAAGATCTCCGCCAAGCTGGGCCGATCCCTTGTCATCAGAGTTTGTTATTGCTATAGTACTGAATGAAGTTCCTGATTTTATGAGCTTTATAAGGCTATCAGCCTGAGCTTTTGCTTTCTCAAGCGTTCTGGTCTGTCCGACAGACAATAAAATATGTCTGACGTGTAATGAATCGGGTCTGTCAGCAATTCCCAGCAATTTTGCCAGCTTTAGAGTTCCCTCTTCATTATACGGACCATATACTTCTTTCAGATCTTCTTTCTTTACGAATTCAGTCAGTGAGGCCGGGACTTCACTTAACGGTACAAAAAATCCAACATGACGCGAATCGGCAGTAAGATTAATAAATTGTACCGGATCGGGTGCTTCACTGAATTCGACCTTTGTTTTATTGATCCATTCTTCAGCCAGCTTTATATCTTCTTCAGAGGGGGTAACATCAAATGTAACATATTCAATATCCCTTATGGCATTTTTTTTAAAAGTTTCCTTATGCTTTGAATAATAAGATTCAAGATCAGCAGCAGTTATTTTAACCAGGGAATCGGATACAGCAGAGTAATTCTTCATTATGAAACTGAAGTCAACGGTGGCAGCGGCAAGCTTTTTGTCAAATTCAGCCTGCTTGGATGTCACAAAAAGCCCTTTGGAGACAAGAGAATTGTATTTTGTACTCATCCTGTCGTCAACTATCTCATTTTCAAAAAATAACCAATATTTTTTTGCGGTTTCATCAACCTCGGTCTGTTTCAGGAAGTTTACCAGGAATGATTTGTTGAAAGTTCCTGTCTGCTGATCAGTAAATAACTGAAGAACTATCTGATGAGGATTGTCGCCGAGAACAAGTTCATCGACCTCTTCGGTGCTGACTCCTATTCCAAGCTTCTTGTATTGATTATCAAGAATCTTTTCTTTTATCAGTAGCTGCCATGTTTGCTCCCTGATCGATTCGGTGGTCGATTCATCAATATTGGAATTGCCCGATAATTTATATATTTCAAGCAGGTTCTGTACCTTCTGTTCAAAATCCTGGTATGTAACTGATTCATCCCCTATCTTTCCGATCTCATAATATTTCCTTTGCTGGATCCTCTGTCCTCTGCCATTTCCAAAGAAATCACTGATGACAAAAATGAATAGTGAAAGCCCGATAACCGCTGCAACTAAAACTCCTGCTTTTTCCCTTAAAAATTGAAGTACTGACATGAATTAATTTTTATGTAGTTATGAAAATGAACTGTTTTTAAATTCAGGCGACAAATATAACAAATTTCCTTTTAAAAAAGAGGCTATGAATCCTTTACCACCTATTTAATATTACGTCTGGCTTTAATACTTGTTTTCTTCTTTCGAAATCAAGAGTATTGATTCAATATATATACATTAATGAATTAATTGCCATAAAAAATAGGGGTACATGTCAAAAAAATATGGTTATTTCATAAAAAATCATCAAAAACATAGGGGTATATTAAGAAAAAGGATATTTTTACAAAAAAAAATTAATAAAGAATATGGCAGAACTAAGATTTAGTGCATTAAAAGAAGTATTCAACAGAATGCCTGTTGAAATAACAACCCCGGGAAGAAATGTATCCAAATATTTTGGGATTGATGTTTTTAATCTTCATAAAATGGAACATTATCTTTCGAAGGATGCGTTTAAAATTGTGAAACGTGCAATTGAAGAAGGCAAATCGTTAAGCAGGCAGGATGCAGACCAGGTTGCGATTGGACTTAAATCATGGGCTCTTGAAAGAGGAGCAACTCATTTCACTCATTGGTTTCACCCGCTTACTGATGGGACTGCAGAAAAGCATGACGGATTTATCGAGTTTGGTGATGGTGGCCACATTGTTGAGAATTTTTCCGGTGAAGTACTTGTTCAGTCGGAACCCGATGCTTCAAGTTTTCCAAGTGGCGGAATCAGAAACACATTTGAAGCCAGGGGATATACTGCCTGGGATGTTTCATCACCGGTGTTCATCGTCGGCACAACCCTTTGTATTCCGACCATTTTCGTGTCCTGGACCGGTGAAGCTCTTGACTACAAAGCTCCTCTGCTTAAAGCACTTTCTATGCTCGACAAAGCTGCTGTTGATATTTGCCAGTATTTCGACAAGGATGTGACCAAGGTATATGCAACACTGGGTTGTGAACAGGAATATTTCCTTATCGATGAGGCATTATATTATGCGCGGCCTGATATAGTTCTTGCCGAAAGAACTCTTATGGGACATCAATCTGCAAAAGACCAGCAATTGTCCGATCATTATTTCGGAGCAATTCCCGAGAGAGTGATGTGTTTTATCGAAGATTTTGAATGTGAGGCACATAAGCTTGGGATTCCTGTAAAAACCCGTCATAATGAAGTGGCTCCAAACCAGTTTGAATGCGCCCCGATGTTCGAGGAGGTTAACCTGGCAGTTGATCACAACCAGCTTCTGATGGATATAATGAAAAGGGTTGCCAGGAAACATAAGTTCCGTGTTTTGTTTCATGAAAAACCTTTTGCCGGTATAAACGGTTCCGGAAAGCATAATAACTGGTCAATGGCAACAAATACGGGCGTGAATCTTCTATCTCCCGGTAAAAATCCAAAAACCAATCTTCAGTTCCTTACATTTCTGGTAAATGTCATAAAGGCAGTGTACGACAGCAATGAGCTTATCAGGGCTTCTGTAATGAATGAATCTAATTCATGGAGGCTTGGCGGTCATGAAGCACCACCTGCAATAATATCTGTTTTCCTGGGCACTTATCTTAGTAATATTCTGAATGATATTGCCCGCAAGGTAACTGATAGCAAAATGACTCCGGCTCAGAAGACTGAGCTAAAGCTTGGGATCGGAAAGATACCTGAGATACTCCTTGACAATACTGACCGTAACCGTACATCACCCTTTGCTTTTACAGGTAACAGGTTTGAATTCAGGGCAGTTGGATCATCAGCCAACTGCAGTGCAGCAATGATTGCCCTGAATTCGGCAGTCGCCAGTCAGCTGGTAAAATTCAAAAAGGAAGTTGACTCACTAATTAAAAAGGGAAGAAATAAAGATGAGGCAATTTTCCAGGTT
>JBGPAF010000103.1:0-6099 GCA_041480535.1 Bacteroidia bacterium | reverse complement strand
TCGGTGAACTGGAAAACAAGGGTCTTGAGTTTGCACTTCATTCAAATATTTTTGTTGGAGATTTCAAATGGACAACCGACTTTAACATCGCTTTCAACAAAAACAAGATCCTTAATATAAATGGCCCGGAAATAACTCCAAATGGTATAAACTATGTTATTGAAGGCCAGCCTATCGGAGTCTTTAAAATCAGGAAGTACGCCGGTGTTGATCCTGATAACGGCGATGCCATATATTATCTTAATGATGCCAGCGATGAAGCCACCAGCAATTACAACCTGGCAGGAGATCTTATTGTTGGGTCACCGAACCCTGATTTTACAGGTGGTTTCAATAACTATATGGAATATAAGGGAATTGACCTGAACATCCTGCTGAGTTTTGTTTACGGTAATGATGTCTATAATGGCGGCGGAACATACCAGTCTGCAAATGCTTCCTGGTTTGACAATCAGACTGCTGATCAGATGAACAGGTGGCAGAATCCCGGCGATATTACTGATGTTCCCCAGGCAAGGCTTGGTGACAGCAATGGAACAAACGTTTCCAGCAGGTTCCTTTCCGATGCATCATACCTGAGGGTAAGAAACATCAATATGGGATATAATCTCCCCACCACTCTGATATCAAAAATCAAGCTGTCAGGGATGAGGGTATATGTCGGAGTGCAGAACCTGTACACTTTCACAAAATATAAAGGATGGGACCCGGAGGTAAACTATACCGGAACCGGAAGGAGCACTCAGAATACAAATATCATACAGGGGTATGATTTCTATACTGCACCGCAGGCGAGAACATATACTCTGGGTGTAAATCTCTCATTTTAACTGTTAATTATGACTATCATGAAAAAAATATTCTTTCAAAATAATAAATGGTTGCTGATACTTCCGGTCTTCCTGGCTCTTTTTGCCTGCGATGATAAGCTGGATTTAAAACCTCAGCAATCAATTGATGCAAGCACTGCCCTGAACACACCTGAAAACATCAGGACAACGCTTGTCGGAGCCTATTTACAGGCAAGGAACGCAAATATTTTCGGATCCCAGTTTAATGAGTTCAGTGAGCTTCTGGCTGCAACTTCCGACCTTTCATTTATCGGAACCTATTCTCAGCCAAGGGAAATTATCCAGAAAGAGATCACAGTAACAAACAGCTATGTTGAATATTGCTGGATTGATGCCTATGGTCTTATTAATATCTGCAATACCCTTCTTGATGAAAATACCCTAGCTGTTATGGAAACAGCGGACGATCGTAATCTTATTGAAGGTGAAGCTAAATTCCTGCGCGGATGGGTAATATTTGAAATGACCAGGCTTTTTGGATTGCCTTTTGAGCCCGGAGCAGAAAACACACAACCCGGAATTCCTATTGTACTTACTCCAACAAAGGATGTTGAAGATGCGATTGAAGTGTCAAGAAACACTGTTGAGGAATGTTATGATCAGGCTATTGCGGACCTTACCTTCGCCCGCGATCTTCTTCCTGAGGAAAACGGAGTATATGCCACGACTTATTCGGCCAGTGCAGTTCTTGCAAGGTTATATCTTCAGCAGAGCAACTACACCAGTGCTGCGACTGAAGCAAATAGTGTAATTGAAAGCGGTTTATTTTCACTTACTGCTCACCCGTTAGCGCCTTTTAACATTGAAGGAACATCTCCTGAGGTTATTTTTGCTCTTCAGAATAATGTTGCGTCAAATACAGCATGGCTTACAGTCATGTATGCATCACTCAATGGTATGGGCAGGGGTGATTATGATATCCAGCCCGGATTTCTCACAAAGTTTGATCCGGCCGACCTGAGAGGAATGTTACAGACAGAAACGGAATCATCATTCACGATAGCTGATATAACAGATATGTACTATATTGGTGTTGGTACGATTCTGAATAATGGTGGGATAAACACTTCAAAATGGGGCGATTATTATGCAAATATTCCTCTTATCCGCCTGTCAGAGATGTATCTTATCAGGGCAGAAGCCAACTTCGAAAAAGAAGGAGCGCCGATCGGACCCAATACTCCGATGCAGGATATAAACCTGATCAGAGCACGCTCTCTTGCTCCGGTTTACACAGGTACGGTCACTCAGGAACAAATAAGGAATGAACGTTACCTTGAACTCTGCTGGGAAGGCCACAGGCTTCATGATCTTAAGAGATGGCATTCGGATATTGGTTCATTGCATTATGATGCAGGAAACCTGATACTTCCTGTTCCTTTCAGGGAAATGGAGGTAAACAGCCTGCTTGTTCAGAACCCATGGTATTTAGGGGGGAAATAGTATCTGTTTATGATTTTCTGTAGGGGCGTTGCGTGCAACGCCTTTACCATTTTATTATATGTATTTATTAATTGTTTCGTGAATAATTTTATTTATCTTTGCACCCACATTTTTAAAACGTAGGTTAAACAAAAGGCGTAAAATTTTAATGGCAGTTAGAATCAGATTAGCTAGAAAAGGCCGTAAGAGAAAGGCCTACTACCACGTCGTGGTAGCAGATAGCAGGTCGCCACGGGATGGCAGATATATTGAAAAGATCGGAAAGTATAATCCGCTCACTAATCCGGCTACTATTGAACTCGATTTCGATAAAGCTCTGGGTTGGCTGCAAAATGGCGCACTACCTACAGAAACATGTAGAGCTATCCTCTCATATAAAGGAGTCCTTATTAAAAAGCATCTGCTCGAAGGAGTGAAGAAAGGTGCTTTTGACGATGCTGAAGCCACAAAGCGGTTTGAAGAATGGATGAAGCAGAATGAAGCAAAAATCGAAGCAAAAAAATCCGATCTTGAAAAATCGCATGATGATGAACTTGATAATCGTCTGGTAGCAGAGAAAAAAGTAAACGAGGCAAGAGCAGCCCGTCTTGCAAAAAGGCAGGCTGAACTGGCAGCAAAAGCTGAGGCTGAAAACCAGCCTGAAACTGCCCCTGAAGAACAGGCGCCTGTCGAAATTAAGGCAGAAGCACCGGCGGAAACTCCTGCAGAGCCCGAAACTTCAGCGGAAACCACTGCTGAAGAAAAGCCGCAGGAATAAATGATCAAGTCATAAGGATCTGAAATCCCATGACTTACTTATATCAGACATTACTAGGAAAAATATCCAGAGTTAATGGGTACGATGGCTCATTAACAGTCAAACTGGAAAAATCCTTTTTTGAAAATATACCTGAAATGGAATCGGTCTTTCTTGAGATTAACGGAAAACCGGTTCCATTTTTTATATCTTCATCAGAGTATACCGGCGGAGATATTCTGAAACTGAAATTTGAAGGGTATGCAGCTTATGAAAAAGTAAGTGAATTCACCGGATGCAGGGTTTTTCTGACAACTATCAATGAAGAAAACAAGTCAGATAACAAGCCTGACAGCATCCTTGGATTCAAAGTTGTTTTACGGAACAAGAATCTGATTGGCACCGTAAAGGAAATAATTCAGAATCCCGGACAGGATTTACTGAAGATAATCTCGCCCGGGGAGAAAGAGATCCTGATACCCTTTCATGAAGATCTCATTGTGAACTGTGATATGAGAAAAAAGACAATCCAGGTCGAACTCCCCGAAGGGCTTACTGAAATCAATTGAGATAATCCCGGTCACTCTTTTTTTAACAAATTCAGAATTTCGTGCAACTAAACGGAAAACAATCCGTCTTTAGCTGTAAAAGCCTATAATTCTAAAATTATATTAAAATGAAGAAAGTAATCTACTCAGTATTATTTGTATTGGCCATGATTCTTGCAACCGGATTTGCTTCAGGTCAGTCAAAAGAGACCCGTGATGTAAGAGGCTTCACTAAAGTAAGCTTTGGTGTTGCAGGTGAACTGTTCATAAAAATTGGTCCGGAATTCCATCTGACTATCGAAGGGGATAAGAGTGACATTAATGAGATTGAAACAGTTGTATCAGGTGACAGGCTGACCATCAAAAAGGATAACTGGCGTTTCTCTTTTAATGACAATGACAGGGTGACTATAAACCTTACAATGCCGGTACTTGAGGGAGTGGGTGTTTCAGGATCAGGGAAGGCACAGATAATGGATAAAGTTGAAGCTGACCATCTAAGCCTGAGCGTAAGCGGTAGTGGTAAGCTGATAACTGATGACCTGAATGTAGATGAGCTCAATTGCGGGATATCTGGTTCCGGTGATGTAATTCTTGGTTCCGGCGGAAGAATCGATAACGGAGATATCTCTATCAGTGGATCGGGAGGCTTTTCAGGTGAAGAAATTGAGATCGATCATCTGGAAGTCAGTATCTCAGGAAGCGGTAACTGTCATTGCAGGGCCGGAGATTCGCTTGAAGCACACGTTTCAGGAAGCGGAAATGTAACTTATATCGGGAACCCTAAGGTCAATGCCAGAGTTTCAGGATCGGGCCATGTTAGATCCAGATAGCAAAATTATTGTCTTATAATTTTGATCACGCCATTATCATCAATTTTAATGATTGATGATGGCGTTTTTTTATTTATGTCTGTCTGCCTGTATTTTACAACGTAATCTGCCAGGCTGATTATTCCTTCTTCAATTTCTGAAAAATCCGAGGGTGACGGCGTATCGCTGTAATTGGCTGATGTTGAAATAACCGGTTTTCTGAACCGTGTGATCAATTCATTACAGAAGTCATCTTCAATTATTCTTATTCCGACTGAACCATCTTCATTGCAGACTCCCGGAGCAAGATTTTTACCCTCAGGATATATTATTGTAATTGGCTTGTCAGATACATCTAAAATTTCAGCAGCAGCATCAGGAATATGTCTTACATAGCGCTCCAGCATTACAAATCCGTTCACAAGGACTATAAGACTTTTGTTTTCCATTCTTTTCTTGATCTTATAGATTTTCGCGACTGCATCCTGGTTTGTCGCATCACATCCCAGACCCCAGATTGTATCAGTTGGATATAATATTATTCCACCCTTTATCAGAACATTCAGCGCCTCCTTAAGATCTTCAGCAGGAAGAATATCATTCATTTTATTCCTTGATTAGAATTTTAATTTCAGGACTTTCATCCTTTCTTTCAATTCATTTATTACCTCTTTCTCTTTTCGCAGAGAGTCTGCCTCGAATGTAACTGAAAAGCGGATATATTTTCCTGCATCGTCCCATGGAACAGTTGATATTAATGATTCCTTAATAAGAAATTCTGAAAATTCAGATGCTGTATCAAACGCTCTTCCATTCTCAGTTCCGGCAGGAGCTTTTACGTAGCAATAAAATGTTCCTTTTGGCTTTTTGGCATCAAATCCCACATCATTCAAAGCATTTACCAGCAGATCAAATCTTCTTGAATATTTTGCAATTGTATTCTCAGTTATTTCCGGATGCTTAAAAGCTTGTATACCAGCTTTCTGAATTGCCCTGAACTGCCCCGAGTCAGTATTGTCCTTAACTGTGCCATATGCTTTTACCGCTTTACTATTTCCGCAGATAAAGCCAATCCTCCATCCGGTCATATTAAATGCTTTTGACAATGAATGAACTTCCAGTCCGACATCCATTGCTCCATCAACAGAGAGAAAACTGAGTGGTTTATATCCGTCATATGTCAATGCCCCATAGGCTGAATCATTGATGACGATAATGTTGTTTTTACTGGCAAAACCGACTACCTGTTCAAAGAATTCAATATTCGCCACAGCACCTGTAGGATTATTCGGGTAATTCAGATAAAGCATCCTGGCTTTTTTCAGAACCGGTTCAGGGATAATGCTTAAGTCCGGAAGAAATGAGTTTGATTCCATCAGCGGCAGGTTAAACACTTCCCCTCCGAGATACTTTGTATAGGTTGCAGTGACAGGGTATCCGGGGACTGTAGTAAGCAAAACATCACCCGGATTGATAAAACAGATCGGAAGCATTGCAAGTATCGGTTTCGATCCTAAGCCATGGATGATGTGGTCTGAGGGAACAATACCGGAAAGCCCATAAATCTTTTCCAGATATCGGGCTGCGGCTTCCTTGAATTCAGGGATTCCGTTATCAGCATACCATCGGTTGTCTGGTTTGCCTGCTTCTTCTGATAACGCCTTTACAACAAGATTATCTGCCGGCCAGTCAGGTTCTCCGACACCCAT
>JBGPAF010000102.1:0-6104 GCA_041480535.1 Bacteroidia bacterium | reverse complement strand
TTGAACGCCAGGAGATTTTTATTCGAAACCAGGGGCGTATTTAAATATGAAACTCAAATAATTGATCTACAGGGTAATTTACCTGTTGGAAATGTTAAGTACACAACCTGGAAAGCAAAATCGACGATAATGTACCAGGATAAAGAGTATCATTGGCAGTTCGATAATTTTTTGAGGTCAAAATGGAGCATAAGCAATGAGAATGGTGTTCTTATTAAATTCCATTCGCATGCTCTGACAGGTATAATAGTGTCATATACGAGAGATGAAATCCTGATACTTACAGGGTTTTTCATCAGGAATTTCCTGAAACAAAGGTCTGCAGAAATAGCTGCAACTTCCTGAAAATTGATTTTAAATCTATGCTCCACCTGTCCGGTCTGAGGACTTTAGGCAATAGTAAATGAGAAAGATCATTCATATAGATATGGATGCTTTTTTTGCATCGGTAGAGCAGCTTGATAATCCTGAACTCAGAGGTAAGCCGGTAGCTGTCGGAGGCATCGGTGAACGGCATGTTGTAGCAGCAGCCAGCTATGAGGCAAGGAAATTTGGCGTAAGGTCGGCTATGCCCTCAGTTACTGCCAGGAAATTATGCCCTGATCTTATTTTTGTGCGGCACCGTTTCGAACGTTACCAGGAAATATCGCAAAAGGTATTTGAAATTTTTAAAGAATATACCGATTTAGTTGAACCTCTTTCAATTGATGAAGCATTCCTTGATGTCACAATTGATAAGAAAAATATTGGGTCTGCAACATTAATTGCACAGTCAGTTAAGGAGGAGATTAAGAAAAGGACAGGTCTCACTGCTTCTGCAGGTATTTCAGTAAATAAATTCCTGGCAAAGATTGCTTCCGAAATTAAAAAACCCGATGGTCTCTTTCTGATACCTCCTGAAAAAGCAGACAAATTCATTGAAGAGCTTCCCGTAGAGAAGTTCTTTGGGATCGGTAAGGTCACAGCAGAGAAGATGCATAAACTGGGAATTCATTCAGGTCTTGACCTGAAACAATGGGACCTTCTTTCGCTTATCAGAAACTTCGGGAAAGCCGGCAAGTTTTATTTTGATATCGTCAGAGGTATCGATGACAGACCTGTTGAAACAAATTCTGAACGTAAGTCAATTGGTACTGAACTGACATATGAGAAAGACCTTACAACACGATTTGAAATAATTGCTGAGCTCTATAAGGTTGAGCGGGAACTGATGGAAAGAATTGAGAATTCAGGAACAACCGGCAGAACTATAACAGTGAAAGTTAAGTTTTCAGATTTCAGGCAAATTACACGAAGCAGGACTTTACATAATTATATCCGTAATTTCAAAACATTACATGATGAAGTTACTGAGATCAGAAAATCACTTGACCTCGAAGGGAATAAAATCAGGCTAATGGGAGTGAGTATCTCAAATCTCGAATCAGATGACTGCGGTGACAGACAGCTCTATCTTTTTGATGGAGATGGAGCCGGTTTTTAGACATTCGTCCTGAATCCATTCAGCTCTGATGTCAGCTGACCGATGAAATTACTAACTTCCCGATCATCAGAAAATCCATAGTATTCTGATTCGATTTTTTGAGGAGGTACTTTATTCTGGATCATATCTGTGATAATATTAATTATCTTGATATGGCCCGGACTGATTTTCTGGTTAAAAGAATAATCTTTAATCTGACGGTTGTAACCTGCAAGAAAATCATCCAGCACCAGGAATCTTTTTCTATGTCTTTCAATTAGTTCAGTCCTGTTTTTAAAAGCTGATTCAAAGTTCTGATATCTTTTCAGGGCATTCTTTTTTATTTCATGACCGATTATTTCCGGCTGAATTCCACGTGTAAGATATATTTCCAGATACCTGTAAATACCGATGCATCCAAAAGCATCCAGGTCATCAGCGATTGAAAGTATGGCCAGCAGCTCATTACTGTTGAATCCTGTTTTTATATATTCCTTATCATCATGATATTCAATTGCATTTAGGACATCATTGTATTCTTGCTCATCTAAATCATTTGATTTGAGGAACGATTTGCAGAGTTCCCTGCTGAGAATGCCATGACGGATTCCCGGATCAATTGACATCCCCAGATCGTGATGATAACTTGCTATCAGAAGTCTTTCGGGTATTTGGGAGGAAATGTCTCCCCGTGAGATGTTTATCTCGTTGAGAAGTTCTTTTATATAATGCCACACTCTCCTGTGATGATCAATGTCGTGAGAGTAAAGAACCGTATTTCCCCACGTCTGGGTAAAATAATCTTCAAGGATCTGCCTGTACTTTATTTCAGCAGATTGTATTTTTTCAGCCAGATTCATGAATATGAAAATAAAAAAAGCAAAAGACCAAGCCTTTTGCTTTTGAACAGGCTTAAGGCTGGTTTCAGTTATTAATCATGCTTTCAGCAAGGTCAAGGATTGTAGTGTCATCAAATGTCACTATACCGCCTCCCGGCCCCTGTTCAAAATGGATACCAACACACTGTCCCTTATCAAAATTTGTTCCTCCGAAGTAGTTTCTGACAGTTTCTTCATGCAGATCAAGTTTATCAGCAATCTTTCTCATACTACCGGAGGGTAATTGATCTTTGATTTTCCGGAGTTCATTAAATGTGATAGTTTTTGACATGATACCATGATTTTCGTTAATATCTCCTTTTCATTTCGACTTATTGTTACAAAGTTAGTCATAATTAATAAACTTAAAAAGATCAATGTTATAAATTCTAATTATTCAGGACATTAAAATTTTTCTTCAAATCAGCTCCTGTTATAGTTTTTTCAATAAATCAAGAAATAAGCTCATGGCCTTTCTTTTTTCATTATTAAGAGAAAAATCGATATTTTCTCTCAGATACCTGCTGAGCTCTGTTCCGGTTATTGATCCGCTTTTTCAATACCGTTCAGTAACCAGGTCAATATTTTTAACACCCAGTGAAAGTGCACTATTAAAATCTTCAACAAAATCAGGCGGAAGAGGTTTATTTGAAACCCAGCAGGCAAAAACAAACGGAAGTCCTGAAAATTTTTTCCATTCCTCCCCAAGGTCGCATTTGTACCGGTACTGGTTTTCAAATTCAAAGCATTGATCACCGATAAGGACAACTGCTTCATTACTCCTTATCGATTTAAAATCAAATCTTTCTGAGGTATTTATCCATGTGAAATCCCTTTTCCAATAGCTGCCGGCAATCACTTTTATAAGGTTCACAGATGTTCCGGATCTGTAATCGAGATACACTTTTTTGACATTTTCAAACGCAGAGTTACTCATTATCTGCACAGTTCTTACCTTGCCGTTGGTGCCTATGCAATAATCAGTTATAATATGAGCATCCCTGACAAGCGGTATTGCAGCAACCGGTATCAGACCCAGGTCAGATCTTCCCGCAATTACCTTTGCGGCACAATCAGATGGATGGTCAGTTTCAAGTATTGATCTTTTATCAAAGCCCCTCTCAGTCAAACCATAAATAAAAGGATATGTATTTGCATACCTTACAGCTGAAATTCTGATTTTATCCATTCATTGTTTTTTACTGCATCTAAAATAGTACATTTGTGTACATAGTAAAAACAATTGAACGGCCAAAAAGATAAACTATGGAATTAAATAATCTTACAGCGATCTCTCCACTGGATGGAAGGTACAGGCAGAAAGTCAGCGAACTCTCTATATATTTTTCCGAGTTTGGTCTTATCAGGTACAGGCTGATGGTAGAAATTGAATATTTCATTGCACTTTGTGAAATCCCCCTTCCTCGGTTATCTGATTTCAGGAAAGAGAATTACACGCCCCTGCGGGCTTTTTATGAGGATTTTGATGTTAAAGAAGCTGAAAAGGTCAAGGAGACTGAAAAAATTACAAATCATGATGTAAAAGCTGTAGAATATTATCTTAAAGAAAAGTTTTTACAGGCAGGATGGGGTAAATGGTCAGAATTCATTCATTTCGGATTAACGTCACAGGATATAAATAATACTGCAATCCCATTATCACTGAAAGATGCTTTGACCGAGGTTTATTTCCCGGTTCTGTTTGAATTAAGGGAAATGCTGGCTGGTTTTGCAGAGGAGTGGAAAGATATTCCAATGCTTGCAAGAACACACGGACAGCCGGCAATACCGACAAGGTTAGGAAAAGAGATATCTGTTTTCATTGCAAGGATAGATGAGCAATCAAAATATTTCGGACAAATACCCTTTTCTGCCAAATTCGGCGGCGCTGTAGGTAACCTTAATGCACATAAAGCTGCATTTCCTGATATTGACTGGATCTCATTTGCCAATAATTTTGTAAACGAAGTGCTTGGGCTTCAGAGGTCCTTCCCTACAACCCAGATTGAGCATTATGACAACCTTGCCGCTCTTTTTGATAACCTGCGCAGGATAAACGTTATTCTGATTGATCTGGCCTGTGACATGTGGCATTACATTTCAATGGATTACTTCAGGCAAAAAATCAGGAAAGGTGAAATAGGTTCATCCGCTATGCCCCATAAGGTCAATCCTATCGATTTTGAAAACGGCGAGGGAAACCTTGGTTATGCTAATGCCGTGTTCAGTCATCTTTCGATGAAACTTCCTGTTTCAAGGCTCCAGCGCGATCTTACCGACTCAACGGTATTAAGGAATATTGGTGTCCCGATTGGTCACACGATAATCGCATTTAACTCACTGCTAAAGGGGCTCAATAAAATTCTGTTAAATACAGAAAAGATAAACAGCGATCTTGAAAATACCTGGGTGGTTGTAGCAGAGGCAATACAGACAATATTACGACGCGAAGGATTCCATAAGCCTTATGAAGCTCTTCTTGATCTTACCCGTACAAACCAGAAGATAACTAAGGAATCGATTCTTGGCTTTATTGAAAACCTGGATATAAGTGAAACCCTGAAATCGGAATTGAAAGGGATCACACCTTTTAATTATACAGGTTTTTAATACTTTTGCGACCGATGAACAAAGCCAGACTGCTTCTGAAATATATTGAGCCGTATAAATGGTCAGCTGCCAGGAATATCTTATACAATATCCTGAGTGCGATTTTTGCACTTGTTTCGTACACTCTGATAGTCCCTTTCCTTAAAATTCTCTTTGACCGTGTTGAAACAGTCCCCAATCCCGGAGAGTTTCAGCTTAGTATTGATTATCTCGGAGCTGCAAGTAAGTATTATCTATACGCATTTATAGATAAGCACGGCGAGATTGGCGCACTTATGCTTGTCTGTCTTGTGGTGGTAGTGGCAAGCCTGTTCAAGAATGGATTTGTTTTTATTGCTAATAACAGCATGGCATATATCAGAGCCTGCACGGTAAGAGATCTCAGGAAGAAAATGTACAACAAAGTTTTGAGGCTGCCATTGTCTTTTTTTACTGATGCACGAAAAGGAGATGTAATGACAAGGATCTCAAATGACGTTCAGGAAATTGAGATTTCTGTAATGTCATCACTTACAATGTTGTTCCGCGATCCCCTGTATATACTGATTTTTGTTATTTATCTCTTTATTACAAGCTATCAGCTTACGCTCTTTGCCCTGATTCTTCTTCCTGTCAGCGGATGGCTTATCGGAAGGGCAAGCCGTACATTAAGATCATCATCCTTTATGGGTCAGCAGTACCTGGGAAAACTTCTTTCTGTAGTTGAGGAGACCCTGACCGGACTCAGAATTGTTAAGGGTTTTAATGCTGAAGAGAAAATGAAGAAGCAGTTCTCCGAGACAAATGAGAGTTATTCTAAAGTTTTTAAGCGGGTTACGCGAAAAGCCTACCTGGCTTCACCGATAAGCGAATTCCTTGCGACGATCGTTCTGATGATCCTTATGTATTTTGGCTGTGCCCTTGCTTTAAAAGGAGTGGGAAATATGGGACAGGAGAAGCTTATTGCCTTCCTGGTAGTATTCTCCCAGATCATACAGCCCGCAAAGAATATTACGACCGCATGGTTCAGTATCCAGAAGGGGATGGCATCTATTGACAGAATCGATCAGATCCTTGAAGCAGAGGAGAAAATTACAGAGAAAGAAAATGCGGTACCAGTTACCGAATTTAAGAAATCGATCGAGTTCAATGGTGTGTGGTACGGTTACAACAAT
>JBGPAF010000101.1:0-6137 GCA_041480535.1 Bacteroidia bacterium | reverse complement strand
CTAAATATCACTTTCATCGTCTCTTTTTTGCAAAAATACTTGTTAATACTGCGCTAGTCAATTTTGTTTATAAGGTCAATCTGACGCTGTGGTACCGGGAAAGTAACATCTTCAGGTCCGACTTCGCACCATCCATACATATTTTGACTCCAACGCATTGATTTCTCATATTCAAGAATCCTGTTGAGTTCGGTTATAAATAGTCTAGTAATCCCAGACACAACGTACAGACAAACCACATTTCTTTGGATAGAAGGCCTTCTGTATATGGTCGGTATGGTCATACATTAGCCGGCTGATGGCCAGGTCCTCATCGAACGCATTACTCCACCAGCAACCAATTTCACCAAGACTGTCGAATAAACCATCAGGGCCGTTGAGCCGGCAGCCTCCGGGAAGGGCTGAAAAGTAGGTTTCATTGGTGGCGCCGGTGTTGGGGCTTATCCAATGGCTGAAACCGGATTCTTTCAGCTTACCACCTGCTACATTTTCGCCTCCCAGGTAGTCTGTCAGTCTGGTCCATTCTTTATCAGTGGGAACATGCCAGCCGGTGGGGCAGAGCTTGCCGGTATTAACCACGTACCAATTATATAAGACACCATATGTAACCTTGCGGGCCGGATCATTGTTTTGCCAGCAGCAAGCCGGGGTTGAGAGATTGTTCCAGGATGTGGCATCAATTACAACTGGAATGGATGTTCCATCATTGTACTTAGTTGTCTTAAGGTTCCGGACCATCCAGGTTTGGGTGCCGATGAGAATGGTCTTATAAGTATTCCCGTCCTGATCAGTCATACTACCGTATTCAACCCATGGATGAAGATTCATATAAACAATATCTTTATCCTTTTCACAGCTGAAAAATAAAATAAAGGCTGTAATTAACGGATAAAGCAAGATTCTGTTTTTCATTCTCATATCTATTCTATACTGTAAAAATGCCGTTACGCCCCGGTTTATCAATCATTGCTTTATCAAAGTTACACCTTTTGTAAGCCAAAATCAATTTTCCAATTAACTTTCTAAGTATCAAAATGATTCTTCAGGAAATTGACTGATGTTTGTATAAAAGGACGATAATAAACTCATTGGGAGAATTAAGATTGTAAATTGAAGCATTAAAGACAGAGATTTTTCCCTAATTTTATTACATAAATATGTTACTATGAAAAGACTGGTCATTGTTATTCTGGTTTTGCAGGTTTTGCTTGCATGCTTTAGCTGCAGCCGTGATCCTGAAAAAATAATCGGCATTAAAATCTATGAATATGATAAAGACTTTAATGTGTTGGCAGAAAAGTGGAAGGACATGGGTATCAATACAGCCTTTTTAAGTAAAGAGCTGGCAGCCAATACGGCATTCAGGAAAACATTGAAAGAAAACAATATTGGGGTGTATATCATTTTCCCGGTGTTCTATGATCCTGAACTCCTGAAGAATGACAGTACCCTTTATGCAGTAACCGATAAGGGCAGAACATCCAAAGACGACTGGGTTGAGTTTGTCTGCCCTTCACGCACTGCGTACAGGAAAATGAAAATTGACGAAGCCACGGAGCTGGTCAGAAGTCTGCAACCGGATGGCCTGAGTATTGATTTCATCAGGCAGTTTGTATTCTGGGAAATGATCTATCCCGGCCGGACAGCGGAGAGCATTGATATGGCATGCTTTTGCGACAGCTGTGTCGGAAGTTTCTGTAAAAAGAATCACATTAATCTGCCTGACACCTGTGCTACTGTTGCACAAAAGGCTGCATTTATTTTGAATAGCTTTTCAGACAGCTGGAACGATTATCGCTGTGACCTGATTGCTTCAATGGCAAAGGGAATTGCAGATAAAGCTCGCAACGTTAAACCCGGTATAAAGATCAATGTCCATGCAGTTCCATGGAGGGACTCTGATTTTGGTGGCGCAAATATAAGAGTGGCTGCACAGGACCTTGAAAAGATCGCTCCCAATACCGATTATATATCCCCAATGTGTTATTCTCAAATGCTAAAACGTGATGCTGACTGGATTTCATCGGTTGTAACAGAAATGGACAGGAAAGCACCCGGTAAGATACTGCCAAGTATTCAGGTGTATCCATATTACATTGATGATCCTTTCACAGTTGAAGATTTCAGCAGATGCGTTGATGCAGCCTTACAGACGCCATCACAGGGAGTGGTATTTTTTTCCTGGCCATTGTTTGAGAAAGATCCGGCACGGATGGAAATCAAAAGGCATAAGTAAAGAGGAGAGAAGATATGCAATGTAAGCAATCCATTTTATTGTTTATCGAGCCGTATCAGGAAACCTCCGCCCGGGGCAAGATGCATACTCATTTCATCATTCCTTTTAACCACAACCCCTTTCTGAATTTTATAGTCAGCAGCATAACGGTCAGCATTGACTCCGTCACTGCAGATGGTTGCTTCATAATTGTCATCTGTTAAGAAATCGAATTTTAAAGTCAGATCTCTTGCCGACCAGTCAGTCATTCCGGCAACAAACCAGTTATTTCCCTTCTGTCGGGCAGTGATAATGTATTTGCCGATTTTTGCATCCGCAATAATTGTTTCATCCCATGTTGTAGGCAGATGTCCGATAAGTTCCATGAAATCGGGTTCACGCATACCTTCTGACGGATTACCGGAAAATATCTGCATAGGGCTGTCGTAAATAATAAACATCGACAGTTGATGACAGCGGGTACCGGGACTTGTTACAACACCCGAAACAGGTCTTGTGACTTTAGATGTGGCATTATTAAGTAACCCGGGCTCATAATCAAATCCTCCTGCGAGCATGCGTGTAAATGGCAGAATGACATCATGCCCGGGTGTAACCCTGTTACTCCAGATATTATATTCGGAACCAAGTACTCCTTCTCTTGCTACGGCATTCGGCCAGGTACGGTTAAACCCTTTCGGAGGGAAAGCTCCATGGTACATGATCATGATCTTATGCTCTGCGCATGCTTTTGCAATCCGGTGGTAAAAGTTGACCGTTTTCTGATCATCACGATCTATAAAATCGGTCATTATAAAATCGACACCCCATTTATTGAACTGGTCAAGGGCACTGTCCAGTTGCCTGTCAAGGGTCTTTGAAAGAGTCCACATGCTTATCTTAATTCCCTTCTCCCTGGCATAAGAAACCAACGTATCCATACTGATGGCAGGAGTTACTTTGAACAAGTCATTATTGTCGCTCCATCCTGCATCCATCATTATCCGGTCAAAACCGAAACGCCTGGCAAAATCAATATAATATTTATAAGAGGCAGTATTAAGACCAGCCCTGAAAGGAACATTAAATAGATTGATATCAATAATCCATTCATCAGTAAGGTTTCCGGGTATTACCCACGAAGCATCGCCGATCTTCGATGGCGAAGCTAACCGGTAAACAATATCATTGCCAGGCAATTCTTTATCTTCGCTGGCAATCAGCATTACCCGCCATGGGAAGCTTCTTGTACCTGCTGTTCTTGCTATGAACGGTGCACGCCTGGTTACTTTTAACTGTGAATATATGCCTTCAGTTGCCTGTTCCTCCAAAGGATAGCCGGAAAAAACTCCTTTTAATTTTGAGGAACCTGTACCTCCTAAAAACATTCCCGGATAATCTTCCAAGTCTGATTCCGTGATTGCGATCTTAGGATTAGTTTCTGGAATCACCAGGATCGGAGAATATCCTATAGCACCATCCGTGATACTATCCATCCTTATCAGCGGATATTCTTCTTCAAAACTTGTGTGAAAGATATCTGCATCCTGTCTCTTTTGTACCTGCGGAAAATACACAAATGGTTTGCCGGGAAAGGAAAACTCGGCTGTTTCATTTTCTATACGTATCGAATCCCTGAAAAAGGTTAAGATTCTGTAAGCCACTCCATCATCATAAACCCTGAATTCAACTTTATAAGGTTGCCTGAATGAGATTGATAAAAGAATATATACATCAGGAATGATCTTTCTTTTCTCGGGTACCGGAGAAACAATCTGTTCTTTAATCTTTTTTACAGAATTTGATCTTATAACATTATTTTTAGCAAGAGAACGGTTATTCTCCAGTATCATGTCTATGGATGAAGGTGCCAGGATGGTATTATCATCATAGGAAATGCAATAGTTCAGTTGATTTCCAATCCAGACTTTAACGCAGATCTTTCCGGAAGGAGAACATACCTGCAAAGTATCAGCTGACCATCCGGTCAGATTAACAGCCAGAAATGAAACAACAATAAAAAATCTTTTAAAAGATATTACCTTCAATAGGGATAAATTTTTCATGCTGATATACATTGTAAAATCAATTTTCATTTAACCAGTCTGCAGTAAGGGATTTTCAACATTGTCTCAAATACCAGTTTCAGTGTTAATTTATAAGAAAGGCTGCGGAATCCGGTGGCCGGGAAGATCAACGTATTAAAAGCCGGCTTTTAATACGTTTTTTAATACGTTGGAGTAATTGAAATATTTAAGATCCCTTACCTCTCTGTGCTTAGACTACCTTTAAAATCTTCCTGATATTATTATAGCCCTTCAAAACATCATCCATCGATTTTATCGAAAAATAATGAAAAAAAAGATATCTCCGCATCTCAATATTTAATGTTATTTATCTTATGATTAATTGTTGGCAAAGTGAATTTATATTCATTGCTTTTTCCGTTCCCGCTCTCTATCCAGATTTTGCCATTATGTTTTTCTACGAATTCTTTACAAAGCAATAATCCCAGAGTTGTCCCTTTTTCTTCTGCCGCACCCATCGCTGAATGAATCTGAGAAATATCCAGCGGGGTTTTCAGATAATCAGGATTTACCCCAATTCCGTTATTCAGGACGGAAATTGTCACTTCTGAAGGTGTTTCCCGGGCCAGAATATCAATCTGACGGTCACCATCAGAAAATTTCATAGCATATGAAACAAGATTTCTTAAAATGGTTTTCAGCATAAAGTCATCAGCGAAGACATTTATACTGTCTTTAATATGATGATTGATACTAAATTCTTCTGAATTTTCATCATGGTTAAGAATTGAAACTGCATCCTGACTCATCTTTTTCAAATTCACTATTTGCGGTTCGAAAGGAATTTTGCCCTGATTAAGTTTTGTCCATTGAAGCAGATTATCCAGGAGACTGTAAAGGTTATTGGCTGATTTGCTCATCATCCTGGCCATTTTCTGGATTTCCCTGATTGGCAGATTATCGAGTTCCTCAGCCATCAGCTGCGAAAAATTATTGAAGACGTTGAAGGGAGTATAGAGGTATTGAGCAATCATTGAGTAGAATTTGTCTTTCTCGGCACTTACCCGCAGCAGTTCTTTTTCGTACCGCTTTATTTCTGTTGTATCCCTGATAAATGTGCAAAACAAATTCTCCCCGTTTAGTTTAACAGGGAATACCTTGCTCTGGATATTTCGCAGCTTTCCGGAATCGAGGCTGATGATTTCACTGTCAATAATCTGATTGAAGATTTCAGGTGTCTCATTGGTTAAGATGCCTTTTATCACTTTTTCGATTAAAGCCCTGTCATTATTTGGTGGCGGTGTGAGCTGAATCTGAATATCTATAATGCTTTTGTTCAGTACATCATCAGCTTTTAATCCGCAAATTTGCTCAGCACCTCTGTTCCAGATAATTATTTTTCCCTGCTCATCAAAAACAATAATTACATCGTTGATCTGGTTGATTATTTCCCTGAATTTTGTTTCACTGTCTTTAAGTGCCTGCTCTGCCTGTACCCGCCCGGTGATATTTCTGGCCAGGACAGTACACCCGATAATCTTATTCTTTTCATCCGGAATAGGATTAAAAAAACTCTCATAATATGCACGGTTGACATTGCCAAAGATTTGTATATGTGAATTGGATTCACCCTTTAATGCGTGATCAAGGTTCTCCTTTATCAATTTTCTGTCATCATCAGAGGAAATGCAATCCAGAATATTCATCCCGGTTTTTATATCCTTATTATATGCAAATTTCATGGAATCCCAGTGAGCTTTATTGAAATACATATATTTATACTCTCTGTCAACAGAAAAGATTATAGTGTCTTTCTGGCTCTCTATGCTTGACTCCAGGAGCAGCCTTGACTTAACCAGTGCCTCCTCTGTCATCCTGTATTCTGTAATATCAGT
>JBGPAF010000100.1:0-6196 GCA_041480535.1 Bacteroidia bacterium | reverse complement strand
TATTATTGAAACCTGCCGACAACAGCATAAACTACAATCTGCAGATTGCACGATCGCTGGTAGTGGACAAATTTGAAGAGATCCCGGAACTGTTTTTTGTGAGATGGTTTGATTTTCTTTCATTAGTGCTCTCAACAAATGCCTGGGCCGTTATAAGCATAATTTCTTTTATTCTTTTTCTGGTTCTATTGTCGTTGTATATCTATTCTTCAAAATACAGGTTAAAAGTGATTGGATTCTGGTTTGCACTTATGTTTCTGATAATATCTGCATCATCACTGGCATTCACAATGCGAAATAAATCACTGGTTTATGATAGTCATAAAGCAGTGATATTTGCACCTTCTTTGAATGGAAAGAGTTCGCCTGATAACAGCGGGACTGATTTGTTTGTCCTTCATGAAGGTTCCAAAGTATTTATTGAGGATACCGTAGGGGAGTGGTACGAAATAAAACTTTCAGATGGCAATAAGGGTTGGGTTCCTGCAAACAGCCTGACAATAATTTAATTACGGAGTACTTTTTTTTTGATTTTCCGGTTATATTATTGGAGGTTATAACTTTTTTTCAGGCTATGAAAAAGCTATTTTTGATCGCCCTGTTGTTACCTGTAGTATTTCTTTCATGTAAAAAAACAGAATTTTCTCCTGAAGGTCCTACCGATGTTAGAATCAGGAACGTAAGCAATTTTATTTTCACTGATGCTGTTGTCAGAATAAAGGATGAAGAAATCGCATTTGGCACAATCAACAATAGCAATATAACTGAATACCATCGTTTTAAGACTGCTTTCCCAAAAGCTTATATATCCGCAAAAATAAACAACGATACCATTTCCACCGGACCGGTCGATTTTACATACATGAATTATTTTGGACAGCAAAGGTTGACTTACGATGTGATTGTCGAAAACGACCGGCTGAAAATCAATAATGTAACGCTGGATTCACCTCTCGAACTAAAATAAGTTAGTTTTGTATTACAGATTTTAAATAGTTACCGATATGAAAAGAAAACCGGTTAATAGTTCACGTATACCTGTTTACCGGGATGCAGGGTTTGAACTTTTTGATGCAGAGACAACAAAAAACGCATTTGCCCGGGAAACTGAAAATGAGCGGGTTCCTGAACTTTTTATTTATTCACGATACCGTAATCCTACTGTTGTTGCGGCTGAGGAAGAAATTATGAGGCTTGAAGAGTGCAAATGGGCTGTTCTGACTCAATCGGGGATGTCAGCAATCGACACGGCTTTGTCGGTATTCCAGCGGGGAGAACTAACAGGCCCATGGCTATTCTTCAGCGAGATTTATGGAGGAACAATCTCATTTGCTGAATCTGTTTTAAGGAAAAGAAGAGGCCTTCGTATTCACAGTTTCAATCCTGTCAATGAGAAATACGATCACGTTGAATTTGAAAAGGTTATCGGGGAAATCAAACCCGAGGTGATCTATGTCGAAGCCATCTCCAATCCTATGCTTATTGTTACTGATATTGAATATGTTATACAACTTGCTAACAAGTTCGGATCAAGGGTGATTGTTGACAATACTTTCGCCACTCCGTTATTATTTAAACCTCTTGAAGCTGGAGCGGATCTGGTTATTCACAGTGCTACAAAGTATTTTTCGGGACATGGGAATATTACTGCCGGCGTGGTTTGCGGAAATGATGTCTCCCTGATGAAAGAAGCAGTAGAATACCGGAAGCTGGTTGGTCATATGATCTCTCCGGATGACGCTTACAGGCTGAACACTCAGATACAGACATTTGAACTGAGATTCAGGGAGCAGTGCCGCAATGCAGTCAGGATAACCGAAATTCTCAAAGATCACCCAGGTATCAGAAAAGTATGGTATCCCGGCTTACAGGACCATAAGACACACCAGGAAGCAGTCAAGCTATTTGGAAGCAGAGGATTTGGAGCAATGATCACTTTTGATTTCGAGGGAAGCACTGATAATATTAAGAAGAGGAAGCGTGACACTTTTATAAAAGCTGTTTCTGACAAAATAAAACTCATTCCTTCGCTTGGAGATCCGAAAACAATTCTTATGCCGGTTGAGTCGGTCTGGGGAGCCAAATATCCGGAGCCAGGAATGATCAGATTATCAATTGGTTTCGAAAATCAGGACAATCTGGTAAAAACCATCAGTGAGGCTTTGGACAAGGCAGGCTGACAATCGTATAAATAATTATCTCCAGTCAATCGGCTCAATGCCATTCCTGATAAGATAATCGTTGCACCTGCTGAAATGTTTATTGCCAAAGAAACCTTTTGAAGCAGAAAGAGGAGAGGGGTGAACCGATTCAAGTACCAGATGCCTTGATCTGTCTATTGATTCTCCTTTCTTTTGGGCATATGCGCCCCAGAGGAAAAAGACAATATTGTTTTTCTCACTGTTCAGTACCTTGATCACATAATCGGTGAATTCTTCCCAGCCTTTTTTCTGATGCGAACCAGCCTGATGGGCTCTGACGGTAAGAGTTGCATTCAGAAGCAGCACTCCCTGACGCGCCCACCTGGTGAGATTGCCTGAAGATGGTTGAGGAATTCCAAGGCCAGATTCAATTTCCTTAAAAATATTAATGAGGCTGGGCGGAAATTCAACTCCTTCCCTCACTGAAAAGCATAAGCCATGAGCCTGCCCCGGCCCATGATAAGGATCCTGACCAATGACTACAGCTCTGACCTTTTCAAAGGGACAAGTATCAAAGGCATTGAAAATAAGAGAACCTGGCGGATAAATTGTTGCAGTACGGTATTCATCCTTTATGAAATCTGCCAGCCGGACAAAATATTCCTTTTCAAACTCTGCGCAGAGCTTCGATTTCCATCCTGGTTCTATTTTTATATCCATATCGAAAAATACTCAAAATATTTCAATTCCTATATACAAAATGGACTGACGTTTTTAACATCAGTCCATACACTACTATCTACCCACACAACCTAAAACTAAAGAAACATGTTTTTTCAGACAGCAAGGTTACAAATCATTTATAAAGTCAGTTCAATATAAAAATAAGCCAGGATCTAATCACAAAAACCGGCTCTGTCCTTATCAAATATAAGCTTTTGTCAGAGTAATACCTAATAATATTAATCAATTTTAACTAATTGTTAATAATTATTTACAGGCAGGCAATTTGTGTAAATTAATACCTTTACAATAAAACAATGGCCAAAGAAATTGAACGCAAATTTCTGGTTAGTGGTGAATTCAAACACCTTGCAGTAAAAGAGATAAGAATTACACAGGGCTATCTTTCAGTTGATCCTGAAAGAATAATCAGATTGCGTATTTGCGATAATAATTCATTTCTGACAATAAAATCTCCCGTTAAAGAAACTGTATTTTCCCGTAATGAGTGGGAATTTGAGATACCGGTTTCAATAGCTTCAGAGATTCTGGAAATTTGTCTGCCGGGGAACATAACTAAGACCAGATATAAGGTTCCGTTCAGAAATCATATTTTTGAAGTTGACCAGTTTCATGGCAAAAATGAAGGATTGACAATTGCCGAAATAGAATTGACTGATGAGGATGAAAAATTTGAAAAACCTGACTGGCTGGGAGAGGAGGTTACCGGAAGGCCTGAATATTATAATTCCAACCTAATCTGATGGTTTAAAAGTTTGTCGGCTTAAGAATTTAAATGTTCAGGGTTAAAGAACCTTGGAATAAATCTGTTTTGGATCACCGGGGCCATAGAATTCCTTAAGGCTTGCCTGAAGCTGATAACCATTTTTGAGGTAAAAGGCTTCTGTCGGAGCATACAGCGGCCTGCCTGATGTTTCGATCCAAAGAATTTTACCGCCCATCTTTCTAACATCATCTTCTATAGCTTTAAGCAAAACCGAACCAAGTTTCTTATTTCTTGAATTATTATGCACAGCTATCCAGTAGAGGTCCCAGGAATGCATTGAGAATGCATTCTTACCATAATTTGCGAATGCAACCACACCATCTTCATCAGAAATCTTCATCCAGAAATATCCGCTGGTTTCTGTCCCTTTAGCCAATGTCTCATCAGCAATTTCAAGTGCTGTCTGGATCTCGAAATCATAGAAATATTCAGTCGAACGCAATATCTCTTCAATGCTTTTCCTGTCTTTGGAATTAATTCCTTTTGAAACGATAGCCATAATAGACTAAATATTTAAATCACCAATTATCCGTTGAAGAACATCTGTAATAGGAATGCCAGCTTCAGTCGTTGCAGCAACCAGGCCGCTGTCGGGCGACATACATGGATTAGCATTAACTTCGATAACATATGGATTATCTGCCTTGTCAATCCTCATGTCCACCCTGGCATAACCTTTTAATCCAAAGACATACCAGCATCTCAGTGCAATTTCCCTGATTTTTTCTGAAAGTACAGGATTAAGTTTTTCACGTGGAAATTCCCTGATTGTATTCTCATATTCAAAGCTTTCTACAACCCATTTTGCTTTAAAATCCACTATTTTGGGTTTGTCATCTTCGAAATTGTGAAAAACCATTTCAGCAGGGGGCATCACCTCAGGACCCTTCTCGCTGAAAAGGACACTTATGTTAAACTCACGTCCATCGATGTAGTCCTGTATAATCCAGTGAGAATCATCGAATTCTTTGAGTTTCTTTTCGTGGCCTGATGTAAAAGTGAATACCGATTCACCGGTTATTCCCAAAGATCCGTCTTCCCAGATGGGTTTAATAATATAACGGTTCCCGGGTTCCAGCATTTTATACTGTGAAGGTGAATATGATTCCGGCGTGCTTATATTTTCCTGATGTAAAATTTTGCTCGTCAGAGCTTTGCTTGTAGTAATAAACATTGCCTCAATCGGATTTCCAGAATATGGAATTGAATACATATTCAGCAGTGCAGGTACGAAATAGCAAAGTTCGCCCTTGTTATTAATGGACTCAACAAGATTAAAAACAAAGTCAGGTTTCTCTCCTGCAAGTAAAGCTACTTCATTCATGAAATCCGAAGTGATACCTTTCCTGAAAGTTTCAATTCCGATTTTGTTCAGATTAACCTCAATGTATTCAACCTGATCAAGTACGTCAAGTTCATCAGGAAGAGCCCCGTCACGGGGTTGATTATAAATAATGCAACATCTTAGCTTTTTCATACAGATAACTTGTGTCGTTTAATTGCCGATTTCATTATCATTTCCATTAGAGTCTGGTAATTGATACCGGTCAATCTTGAAAGAATAGGAAGATCAGAATGAACAGGATGAAGGCCGGCCAAAGGATTAACTTCCATAAAACATATACGGCCATTTCTGTCAGCTTTTACATCCACCCTTCCACCATCCACTCCGCCAAGCGCTTTCCAGACATTTATTGCGACGGTTTTGCATTCTTCGGCAAACTCACTGGCCATAGGCATGTATTTGCAGAATATCTGATAGTTTTCTTTAAACTCAACTGAATAGGGGAGGTTATCCTTGCATTCGATTTCCATTCCTCCGATTGCCACAGCTTCATCTCCGGCACCAATAACACCCACAGTAAACTCCCTGCCGGGAAGATATTCTTCTACCAGCGCCGGTTGATTAAATCTTGTGATTAAATACTCAACCATATTTTTAAGTTCTGACTTTGAATTGACAAGACTTTTTTCTGTAATCCCTTTTCCGGTACCTTCTGATACTGGTTTAATAAAAAGAGGATATTGAAGATTGCACTTATCAACTTCGTTTACACCGGATATTATCATACCCGGACTCACAGGCACACCTGCAGCTGAGACGATCAGCCGCGTAAGATGCTTGTTAAGCGAAATGCCCATTATAACAGGACCGCTGAACACATATGGTATTTTATACTGGTCAAGGATAGCCGGCACAACCGATTCCCTTCCATCGCCATAAAGCCCCTCAGCTATATTGAACACCAGGTCCCATTTTTTACCGGCGGAAAGAGCTTCTATAAGCTGGAAGCAGTTACCTATCGGCTCAGTCTGAAAACCCATTTTAGTGAGGGCGGCATCAATAGCATCGACAGTCTCCTGCTTATCGAACTCAGCGGTATCTTCCATAGAATAACCACGGTCAAGATACCACGACCGCAAGTCATAAGTCAATCCGATTTTCATCTATTCAGACCTATTTCTCAGGATATTCACATAAAACACCTTTGTAATTGCGCATAACTATGTGTTCGTCGTTATGCTCAACCACATAATTCGGAAG
>JBGPAF010000099.1:0-6209 GCA_041480535.1 Bacteroidia bacterium | reverse complement strand
CAGAGTCGAGAGATCCTTCTTCATCGCTGAAATAACATCTTCACGTTCTATTGTTAATTTGGATGCTCCATTTTCTGCTCCTCCAAGAGGGTATTCATAATGAAGAGATAATGGCACCTCCAGTTTATACTCTTTTAAGAGGCTGAAAAATTTCCTGAAATCAACCATTCCTTCGCCTAACGGAACTGACTCGGATCTGATTTTTCCATCTTTTTCAATCCATTTAAAATCCTTAATGTCTATTGATCTGATAAAAGGACTTATGAGCTTGAGCCCTACAGGCCATGTATTTGCCCCCTCTACAGTTGCATGGTAAATATCATATTGTGAACCGAGCCATACTGAATTAATCTCTTTAAGCACCTTGGCTATATCCCAGATCGCCCCGCCAAAGTAAATTCCCTCCGTGGCTACACCTGAATGATTCTGGTATTCGCCTGATATTGAGTATTTTTCATTGAGGAGAGCCAGCCTGGCAAGCTTTGACTTCATTGAACTTATATTCTCTTCGACAGACTTAGTGTTATCATAATAACCCCAGCCCGTCCTGTAATGTTTGATACCAATTGAAGATGCGGTTTTCAGAATTTTAGTCGTCAGTGGGTCATCAGCATTGTCTATCGATGTTGTCAACATATAAATCTTCTTCCCCTCTTTAGCAACTGCTTCAGCTGCTTTTGGCAGATCTTCTTCCACCCTTTCGGGCAGTACATGTCCGCCGGGTCTGACAGTCAGATCCACTCCGTCCATTCCTATCTCACCAAGAGCTTTTGCCATCTCTTTATAATCGAGCCACTGAAGGTGCTTTGAGAAGATACTGATCCTGAAAGCATCAGGTTGAGCTTTTCCTGATAAATCTTTGATATATCCTTTTTCAGAGGGCGCTGCTCCTGAGAGAAGCCCCGTATTCATTCCAGCAGTAAAACCTGCTGCGGCAAGAAAAGATTTTTCAATAAAATTCCTTCTTGAAGTTAACATATCAATAGTATTTTCATTGTTTTAATTCGGGAATGTCAATCCAGCATCGCTTTGCCCAGCTCTCTAACCCTTTCTCGGCAAGCTGCACCCCTTTGGCAGCTTCCCAGAGATTCCATGGAAAAGGTTCATCTTTCACAATATGCTTTAGGAATAATTTCCACTGCACCTTGAAAGCATTGTCATAAATTTCCTGTTCAGGTACTTTAGACCATCCCTCGAAAAAATTTATCGATTGCGGAATGTCAGGATTCCAGACAACCCTGGGAGTATTTCCATAATGCTGAATATAGCACTCGCGAAGCCCAGCCACGGCTGAACCTTTTGTCCCATCTACCTGCAATGTAAGAAGGTCATCACGCCGTACCCTTACCGCCCATGATGAATTGAAATGAGCAATTATGCCATTTTCCAGCTCAAATGTTGCATATGCAGCATCATCGGCTGTGCAATTATATGTTTTCCCGTTCTCATCCACCCTTTTGTCGATATGAGTAGCACCAAGACACGAAACAGCTTTTACATTTCCAAAGAGGTTATCAAGCAGATAGCGCCAATGGCAGAGCATATCGACTATAATTCCGCCATATTCCTCCTTCCTGTAATTCCATGAAGGACGCTGAGGAGGAATTGTATCTCCTTCAAATACCCAGTAACCAAATTCTCCCCTTACCGAAAATATTTTCCCAAAGAACCCCTGTTGGATTAGCCGTCTGAGCTTAAGTATGCCGGGAAGCCAGAGCTTATCCTGAACAACACCATTTTTCAGGCCTGCTTTAGTGCATAATTCATAAAGCTCCATTGCTACTTCTGTGCTTACAGCAATTGGTTTTTCACAATAAATATGTTTCCCTGCTTTTACTGCCATACGTATTGCATCTGCTCTTCTGCCTGTTGTCTGCGCATCAAAGTAGACAATATTATAAGGATCGTTAAGCACAGCATCAAGATCAGTATTCATTTTTGTGATCCCGGTCATGCTGCAGAGGTTTCTCAGCTTGTTCTCATCACGTCCGACTAATACCGGGTCAGGTATAATAGTCTCAGAAGAGTTTATTTTTACACCACCCTCTTTAATTATTTCTGCGATTGACCGGATCAAATGCTGGTTTGTTCCCATACGACCAGTCACGCCATTCATTATAATTCCTACCGTATGCAGTTTCATTCTGAAATTTATTATGCGTATTTTTTATACGATGTTACTATTTTTTTGAGGAATTCAGATTGATCCTGCTTCCAGTATTCAGTTGAGAATATTTCTACCTCAATAAAACCATCAAAACCAGCAGTGTCAACCCATGATCTTATTTTTCTGATTGGGATGCATCCTTCACCCATTAGCCCTCGATCGTTAAGCAGATCAATAGTTGGTGATTTCCAGTCGCTTATGTGAAATGCCAGTAATAAGTTGTTCCTTCCGCACCTTTCAATCTCTTTTTCAAGCGATGGATCCCACCATAAATGGTAAACATCTACAGCCACTCCCACCCATGAGGAATTTAATGACTTGATCATATCATTGGCCTGTGCAATGGTATTGATGGCTGAACGGGTATCAGCATACATCGGATGTAAAGGTTCAATTGCCAGTTTGATACCTGCCGATACAGCTTCAGGTAATAGCGCCGATATCCCATCAAATATCTGTTTTCGCGATTCTTCAAGCGGCTGTGCAGGGTCTGCCCCGCAAACAAGTACGATCTTATTTGTTCCCAGCTCATAAGCTTCCTCTATTGCCAGGCGATTATCATCAAAAGCAGCTTTCCTCTTGTTCGAATCTACATTTGCGAAAAAACCTCCCCGGCAGAGTGATACCACTGTGAGCCCATACCTTCGTAACATCTCTCCTGTCTGCTTTATATTACGGTTACGAAGAGCATCGCGCCATACTGTTATTCCTTTCACACCACTTTCAGAATAATGCCTTGCCGCCTCTTCTATACTCCATGGCTTGGTAGTAATTGTATGAATGCAGAGACGTGAAAGGTTTTTTATAGGGACAGAGCTCATTTAGTACAATTGAAATAGGTATAATATTTCTCGTTGTTAATTATCCTCTGAAGATAGAGACACACTTCACGGATATGATAGTCACCCCACATACTTGATTCTCCAAATGGAATTTCACTTCCTTCCGGTACATAATCCCATCCGTTCGGGCGATGATAGATTGAATGGAGTAACAGCCCCTGGTGATTAGCTGTTGTACTTAAATATGGCTCCTCAAGCAATGTATTTACAACACATAATCCAGCTTGCCAGTAAATAAATCCCTCATCATCGTCTCTTTTTTCCTTGAGATATCTTCCCAACCTCAATAATCCCTGAGAACCAATGGCAGCAGCTGAGCTGTCAACAGGTTCGAATGAATTAAACGGATCAGATTTTTTATCGAGATAATCACCCATTTTCTGAAGCCCCGGGGCACCTGTGTCCCAGTATGGTACTCCGTCTATTGGTGAATTAGCAATGTAAAAATCACAGGTAGCTTTTGCTGCTTTCAGCATCAAAGCAATAAGGGTCTCTTTACCTCCGAATGGAGTAAGTTCTTCTTCATTAACTGTTTCAATCCATTCGAGCTGCTCTGCGAAGCCGCACATTGCCCAGGCCAATCCCCTTGTCCAGGTACTGAAGGCTGAATATCCCTGCTGTGTCCCAGAGCAGCGGAAATTGCCATCTTTTACATTAAAGATACTCTCATGCGCTGTCCTGCCACAAACATCATAAATGTCACGCCCGTCCCCGTAAAATACTGAATATTCAACAGTGGATTTTATATGCAGCAGAGCCCTTTCCATTAGATTGATCTTTATATCACTTTCCCCCTGTAGAGAATGTCCCAGCATGTGGCTTAATGTTAATGCACGGCAAGAACGGATAGTATCTACAAACAGGGAATGGGGACCATTGAAGGAATGAATGAAACCTCCATTCTTAATGGTTGTCCATCTTGAGGCCTGTACTGCCCCCGAGATCTTAAGTGCCAGCTTATAATAATTCTTTTCCCATTCATTCCAGGGAATTTTCCCTTCAACCATCAGCCTCAGCAGGTTACCATAAGTGCTGACATTATTAAAACCATGATCGTGGACTCCGATATTGCTGAGATGGAATGCCATTTTTTCAAGAATCTTATTTCTTGCATATTCAAGAAGTTCTTTATCCCCGGTTGCATCAAACTGTAATATTACTGAACCATACTGAAAACCCTGCGTCCATTCTGTCCATCCACGGGTTGAATATCTGCCATTAGTTGTGAAGACGGGCGACCCTTTCGATTCATCGTACTGTTTATCAATAAGATGGATCTTCTCACCTGAAAGATCCCAGAACCTTTTCAGTTTACCCGATAAGTCTCCGGGTTTGATTTCATAGTCTACTTTAATCATATACAAGAATACATCTTTTTAAGGAATCCCAATCTTGTTTCTTCACAACAAATTTTAACAATAAAAATGGTTATGCAACCGTAATCGGATTACATTTTCATCAACTGTTATAATAATTCATTACTTATCTTCTGCAAGAGCAAAACTTTTCATATTTTTAGACATTGTATGTGGACTCCCGCCAATTAAAAGAACTATTTGTTTTATTAAGATGATTTCAATGAAATACAAAGAAAAAGCAGATCAAATAACTAAAGACTAAGTAGTCTAAATTAAGATATGAAGCCACCGATGCCTGAGGCGTATCAGGTATTATTTTGCTAAGTATTTAATCATAATATTAGAGTAATAATTATTCAATAAAATGCTATCAAGTGCGTATTTAAAATCTTACAAACTCTAAAAGGTCAGGATCATGGATAAACTCAAATCTTTCTTTTTGCTTTTTCTGAGGATAGCTATAGGATGGCATCTTTTGTATGAAGGACTGATTAAATTATTCTCACCCGGATGGTCTGCAGCAGGTTATCTTGAAGACTCATATGGTTTTTTATCAGGATTTTATCATTCGCTGGCCGCAAATCCTGCCATTCTGCGTATTGTTGATTTTGTAAATATCTGGGGCCTTATCCTTATAGGAGCCGGATTATTTCTGGGGATACTTATCAGGTTTTCAGCAATTTCAGGAATATTGTTGCTATTTCTGTACTATTTTGCTTATCCTCCCTTTGGCAATCATATTTTAACGACCGGCCAGGAAGGACATTATTGGATAATAAATCGTAATTTTTCTGAGGCTATTGCTTTAGGAGTGATTTACTTCTTCCCAGTCGCCGAATATGGTCTTCTGAATTTTAAAAAGTACATCCTGAAAAGGCCTTCTGTGCAAACTTTAAATCCTGAAGATGGTCTGAAAAGAAGAGAGATCATTAAAGGTCTTGCCACTTTACCTTTTTTTGGAGGAGTTATTTATGCTGCAGCATCAGAGTCCTCAAAAGGTATTGATGGTTTAAGTGGTGCTACTAAAGTCCTGAAAACATTCAGCTTAAAAGACTTAAAGGGAAAAGCACCTAAAGGAAAACTGGGGAATCTGGAAGTTAGCCGTATCATTGCAGGATGTAACCAGATTATGGGGTATTCGCACGCCCGTGATCTCTCCTATGTTGATGAACTTTTCCTCCATTATAATACCGAAGTAAAATTATTTGAAACATTTGCACTTTATGATGAGGCAGGAATCAATACTACAAACATGGTGGTTCAGGCTTATCCGGTTTTTAACAAATACAAAAAGGCAACAGGAAGTAAAATGAATTCTATTTGCCAGGTACATTTTACTCCGGACGATCTTTTTAAAGAAATAAATCAGGCTATTGATTTTGGTGCCACAACCATGTATATTCAGGGAGCAAGGGGTGATATGCTGGTACATGCAGGCAGGATGGACCTGATTGCCAAAGTAGTAGATTATATGAGATCACAGGGAATGCTTGCCGGAGTGGGGAGCCATTCAATTCAGGTACCTATTGCATGTGAGAAAGCCGGAATTCGGCCTGATTATTACTTTAAAACAATGCATCATGATAATTACTGGTCAGCAACTCCACGTGAGTTCAGGGAAGAATTCAGTTTAAAGCAAATAGATCCTTCCGATCCACAGGTTCCTTCTGGTAATAATAAATCGAATGATAATATGTTTGACTTTTTCCCCGAACAAACAGTTGAGGTTTTCAGCAAAATCGATGTACCTCTCGTAGGTTTTAAAGTAATGGCAGGCGGAGCGATTAAGCCAAAAGATGGATTCAGGTATGCATTTGAAAACGGGGCAGATTTTATATGTGT
>JBGPAF010000098.1:0-6238 GCA_041480535.1 Bacteroidia bacterium | reverse complement strand
GGGGATTCTGGGAAGGGAATAACTGGATCCCGGCTTCATCCCTGTATAAGCGCGACTGGTCTCCCACGCCAGCAGCAGAAGCTTACCGTAATCTGGTCTTTAAAGAGTGGTGGACCATAGAATCAGGTACTGCCGGTAAGGATGGACTTTACTCTGTACCGGCTTTCTTTGGAAAATACAAAGTAACTGTAAATGGTGTTACAAAGGAGATTGAACTCAACAAGGAAACAGGGAATGTTTTTATTGATTTTAACAGATAAAACGGCAGAGATTGTGGTGTCTCAAAAGCAGAATTTGAATTGATTTAAGCTTTGTTATACGTTGTGGTTCAATATCTTATAATTCATCTCTTTAATGAAAGATAAACCAATATTAACCCGCAGGGACTTCCTTGCCAGGCTGCAGGCTGCCGGAATGGCCTTACCATTTGCGGCAAATCTGGATTTATTAATCCCTTCCGGTATGCCAAAACCTCAAATATTTCAGAATGACTATTTTTCAGTTTCATTTGATACTAAGACAGGCAGACTTGACATTCACAGGAGAAATGGAGAGAAGCTGCTTTCCGGATCTGTTGTTCGCGCATTGACCAGCCAGGGATATATTTCCACCGGTCAATCTTCTTTCAGGCATTCAGTCAAAACAGCCAAACTATTTGATCAACTGGGCGAAGGTGTTCAAATAACAATTAATTCGTCCGGTTCTGATAGTAGAATTGATTTCGATCTTAAGCTATTCTTTTATAAGAATCATCATGCGGTTTTTGTTGAAGCTTCCTGCAATAACCGTTCATCCAGGCCAATTGTTCTCCGGAGTATTGAACCTATCTGCGCATGTGATGAAACCGGCGGAGCTCTGTACTGGCCGCTGACCTCAAAACTGCTTACAAATGGCCCCATGTATTATAATCCGGGAGAAGTAACTGATTTTAGCATTACGGATAATAATACAAGACAAAGCTGGTGGAATATAGGTTTATTCAGCGGATATGACCATGAAGGTTTGGCTGTAGGTGCGGTTGAAAATCTGACAGCCCAGGGTATGATTACAGCAAAACGGGAAGACGGAAATGCGATCGGATTGATTGCTAAATCAGCTTTAGCTGAAGGTTTTATGCTTGGAGCCGGGAAAAAGGTCCGCTCCAATCGTTTTGTTCTTAATATCGGCCCCGATCCTTATTCAGCACTTGAAGGATATGCTGACATAATGGGAAGACTTAATAAAGCACGTGTAAATTCCATTGTAAATGGCTGGTGCAACTGGTTCTTTACATATGAACATGTCACCGAGGATGAAGTTGTCCGTAATGCGGAGTATGTGTCTCGTATTCTGAAACCTTACGGAATGGAATATATACAGGTTGATGAAGGTTATCAGCAATGGCACGGAGAATGGGATGGCAATGACAGGTTTCCCCATGGAATGAAATGGCTGGCTGAACGTATCCATTCCCTTGGCTTAAAACCAGGTCTCTGGATGGCACCCTATGTTATTTCCGAACCAACAATGATTTTTCAGAAGCATAAGGAATGGCTGATAAAAAATCCTGATGGAAGTTTGAAACGTGTTGGCCCGTGGCCGGATGAGAACACTGACTGGGCAAGAAATGAAAATCCAAAACGGTATGGACTGGATATAACTCATCCCGATGCTGCAGAGTGGATGTACAACCTTTTTGATAAGGTTTCAAAACAATGGGGTTATGAAATGATTAAGATCGATTTCGTTGACTGGTCATTGCTGTCAGCCCATCATTATCACGATCCTTCAGTCAGTCGCGCAATGGCTTATCGAAAAGGTTTTGAAATCATCAGAAAAGCCATTGGCAATGAGTGCCATTTGCAGGACTGCGGACCCGGACCTGTTACTGTTGGATTGCTCGACAGCATGAGGATTGAACTTGACCAGAATTATGGCTACGCAGGAGAGGTGTGGAAGACTTACTTTACAAATTCAGCAAGCAGTGCTCCTGCAGCGGCAAAACGGTATTATTTCCATAAACGCACCTGGATCAACGATGCCGACCATCTTTGTATGAGCCTCTTATCACCTTCTCAGTCTCAGGCAGCTGCAACCCTGTTGACTCTTACAGGTGGGAATATAATCTCAGGCGACAGACTGCCTGATCTTGATCCGGTCAGGCTCGAGATCCTGAAAAAGTCACTACCATCGTATGGCGAAGCGGCCCGACCGGTTGATCTTTTTGATACCGACCAGCACAGGATCTTTGCTTTAAATGTAAAAAAGCCATTCGGGGAATGGACAATAGCAGGATTCTTCAACAGCGATGAATCTGAAATGAAGGAATATATTCTGCCTCTGAATCGTTTGTGGCTCAATAATAAGAAAACCTATATCGCTTATGACTTCTGGAATAACCGTTTTTTCGGAGAAGTGAATAATGAACTGAAAGTCCGGATCCCTCCTGCTTCAGTCCTGCTTTTGTCAATCCACCAGAAATCAGAAATGCCAAAGATTATTTCCACAGACCGGCATATACTTCAGGGAGCAGTTGAGCTGGAAGACGTCAAATGGGATTCTGATCAGCAGATTCTAAGCGGAATCTCAGCAGGTACACCGGACAGTGCTTATAATGTGTATATTTATGTTCCGGATTCCCACCCCTGGAAACAGGGAGGAACAGCACTTTATCTTGATTTCCCTGATTATACTTTAAAGATGGCTGATAAGAATATTATAAGGATGCATTTAAGGTTTGATAAAGAATCCAGAATGCAGTGGAATATAAACTTCCCTGAATTCTTTAAAATGGATAAATAAACAGACTATTTTAAAACAAAAACCATGAAATACAGAAAATTCGGAAGGACTAACTGGGAAATAAGTGAAATAGGTTATGGCATGTGGGGCATGGGAGGCTGGACCGGTTCGGATGATGAAGAATCACTCCGTTCACTTCAGCTTGCAGTTGATATGGGATGCAATTTCTTCGATACGGCCTGGGGTTATGGAGCCGGAAAGAGTGAGCATTTGCTTGGTGAGCTTGTCAAAGCCAATAAGGGTAAAAAGATTTTTACAGCAACCAAAATACCACCTAAAAATTTTCAATGGCCGGCCAGACCTGAATACCCTCTTGAGGAGTGCTTCCCTCCTTACCATATTCAGGAATATGTGGAAAAAAGCCTCAAAAACGCTGATCTCGATTCATTCGATCTTATGCAGTTCCATACATGGGAGGACCATTGGCTTAATGATGATCGCGGCATAAATAAGATGCTGGCACTGAAAGAACAGGGATTAATCCGGGCTGTCGGAATAAGCCTTAACAGATGGGAACCAAATAATGGAATAAAAGCTGTAAAGAGCGGACTGATAGATTCAGTTCAGGTTATCTATAATATTTTCGACCAGAATCCCAAAGATGAGCTTTTCCCTGCCTGCCGCGAAATGAATGTCGCTGTCATTGCCAGGGTCCCCTTTGATGAAGGTACTCTGACAGGCACCCTCACAAAAGACAGCAAATGGCCGGAGGGTGACTGGCGCAATAGCTATTTTGTCCCTGAAAACCTTATATCCAGCATTGAACATGCAGAAGCTCTCAGACCATTCGTACCTGAAGAAATGACTATGTCTGAAATGGCACTCAGGTTTATCCTTGGGGAACAAACAGTCAGCACAATCATTCCCGGAATGAGAAAACCGGTTCATGTAAGGGCAAATATTTCCGCCAGTGACGCAGGACTTCTGGACGCCTCACTCATGAAAGAACTTGAGAAACACCGCTGGGATCGTGAACCTACTAAATGGTCACAGTAATAAAATAAACTTAATCATAGAATGTATTTATTTATCTCTAATATCTAAAAATTAAGACATGGCTATTCAAAACCGCATGAACCGTCGCAAATTCGTTAAAACAACCGGACTGGCAGCTGCTGCCACTGCAATTGTACCAGGTCTTATTACCAGGTGTACTAAGGCTCCCGAACCGATGAAACGTGTTTTCGGTAAACTGGGATTTGAAGTTACCACCCTTGGTCTCGGAGGACAGGCTTCCCTTCAATGGACTCCCGAAGGGGTCGATCCTGTGAAAATAATCCTCAAAGCTTTCAACCTTGGGATCAACTATTTCGATACATCAAACCTGTATGGCCCAAGCCAGGAAAACTTCGGCAAGGCGTTCAGAATTAAGAAGCTGATTCCAGGCTCATCAGGTTATAATGAGGATCTCAGAAGCTCAATCTGGCTCACCACCAAAACCCACCTGCGCTTTGCTAAGGGTGATGGTGAAGTTCAGGGTGTTACAAACTGGACCAACGGCGAGCCGGGGACACACACAATTGATGACCTTAACCGCTCTCTTTCACTTATGTTTGGCGATGGAAAAGGAAATTACCCTGAAGGAGCATATGTCGATATGATGCTTATACATAACCTGAATACCAGGGAAGAGGTTGATGCATTGTATGAAGGGTATGAAAACATTGATCCGGATGCTGAACGTATAGGCGCCCTTGCCGCCCTGCGGGATTACCGTGACGGAACAAATCTGACCGGTCTTAATCCGGGGAACAAAAAGTTGATCCGTCATATCGGCTTTTCAGGACATTATGATCCATCTGTTATGATGTACATGATACAGCGCGACCGGAACAACCTCCTCGATGCAATGCTGGTCGCCATCAATGCAAACGACAAGCTCATGTTCAACATGCAGTACAATGTTATTCCTCTTGCTGCTGCCAAAAACATGGGAGTGATTGCTATGAAAGTATTTGCCGACGGAGCCATGTACACCAAACCTGCTGAATGGTCAGAAAAACCTGAACATGTAGTGCGTACGGTGGGCAGCGAATCATTACCAAGCCAGTCGCTAATAAAATACTCACTTACAACTCCGGGAGTACATGTGGCAATAATCGGAACCGGTCACATAAGCAACAAAGATGAGGAGTGCCAGCTTACAAGCAACCTTGCAGCCGCGCAGGTACTGCCTGATGGATTGACAGAAACTGAAAGGGCAGAAATTGAAGAATTGGCTAAAAAAGCTAAGGAAGGGAAAACAAACTACTTCCAGGTTGCAGCAATGCCTCTTACAGCACCAAAGGAAGTGGCAGTTGTTCAGAGCAAAGAAAATAATCTGCGTATTGTTTCTGTCAGCTGGAGTACGGCTTATGCCGGCGATGCTCCGATGACTGCCTATGAGATCTGGCGCGACGGGACCCGGGTAAACAGGATTACTTACAAACCCCAGCTCACAACTGATCCCTTTACCTGGTCAGAACCACTGAATGATAAAATTGCCCATACTTATATTCTGAAAGTGGTCGATGGCAAAAGAAGGATTGCTGAATCAATGCCGGCTGTGCTCGATAAAATGGCGTAACCGTAAAAGAGCCTTATCGGATATTAGTGTTATTTAAATAACAATGGGGCAAACTCATTAAGATCCCTCCGCCAGGTATGCCATTCATGGAAGGTTCCCTGTGAAATATAGCCTGTCGATTTAATTCCCAGTTTTTCAAGCTTCTTCCTGGAATCATCCATCATATTAACAAACTGAGCTTCTCCCGATCCGGCTCCAAACCACAGAAGTTTTACCTTTTTATTGAAAGAAGCAGCATCGGCAATTGAACCATTAAATGCAGTCTTCGGATCATCCATTATATTTCCGATAATTGCCGCGCTGAAAAAGCCATAATATGAAAATATTTCAAGATGGTTCAGCCCGATAAGCATCGTCTGCAATCCTACCATTGATAATCCTGCCATGGCACGGCTTTCCTTTTTCGGAATAGTACGATATGACAGATCAATGTTTGGAATGATCTCTTTAATATAGACCTGCTCAAGAGTTTCAGCCATTTTTGTCATTTCTTTCATTGAGAAACCAGAAGAAGCCGTCGTGTTTTTTGCCGTAGCGTACCCGTTATCCATCACCACTATCATCGGAACGGCTTTCTTCACTGCGATTAGATTATCAAGAATAAAGCTCATATGGCCCTGCAGCGACCAGCCTCTTTCATTTTCACCAGCTCCGTGCAGGAGATATAAAACAGGATATTTTTTCTTTGGGCTTCTGTCATAATCGGGTGGTGTATAAACAAACGCCCGCCGCCACTTGCCAGTTATATCGGAATAATACCCGTGTTCTCTTACCTCTCCGTGCGGTATATTCTTCGCCAGGAAATAATCCTCACCGGCAACGGGTATCTCAATTCCGCTGGTCGGCCGGCCGTAGCCGTGATAACTATCGCTTCCCGGATCATTGACCCTT
>JBGPAF010000097.1:0-6244 GCA_041480535.1 Bacteroidia bacterium | reverse complement strand
ATCCTGTTCGACAGCTTTCGGAACAACTACAATTCCATCGAAGTCGGCATAGACAATATCACCAGGGTTAACCAGTACTTCGCCACAACGAACAGGGACATCATAAGCCTGAACGATAGCTCTGCCTTTTGAGTCTAATGGTCTGATACCGGTGTAATAGACCGGAAATTTCATCTTCATAATTTTTACACAATCACGGATCTGGCTGTCACACACGCATCCGGCAACTCCATTGCGCTTTGCAATGGTACTCATAAGTTCACCCCATGGGGCGTTGGTACCTCCATAATCAGTTGAGTGAACAGCTACATCCCCGGATTTCAGTGAATCCATAGCTTCAATCTCAAGGCCATAGGGGTTCTCTTCAACAACATAATCTGTATCCATCCAGCGGAATGTTCTTGCGCGGCCGATAAAACCACAATTTTCCGGATCAGGCAGAAGCGGACGTAATCGCTTATGCATAGCCTGGTTACGATAGCCCAGTTCATCCAGAATATCGCAAACTGCTGCTACATAAAGATTTCTGGTAATAAAATCAAATAATTCCTGATCGTTCTTAAATGTTGCCATAACTCTGATTTTGATAATAATTTAAATGTTACCTGTAACCCGCTGAGATTATATAAATTTTTCCCGGAGTGACCGTAATCGAGGCATATTCATTTCCCTTTATTGTTCTGTGTTCAAATTGTCTGATAAGTCCATCAATTGCGACACTACTGATTTTTAAATCCCCATGATCTGCAGGAAGCAAAATTGTAAGTCCATCAGGATTTGGAATCGCGGATGATAGGTTAAAGGTCAATGTGTTCTCTGACCATTCAATATCTGAAAATGAAGCCTCATCCTTCATTTTCAAAAATTCATAAACTCTTTCGGCTGTCCACACCGGCACTCCCCTGCTTTTGCAATAGTCAAGAACCCTTAGTCCGGGTTCCCTGCACTCTCCCCAATACCATGTATGGAAGTTTGCATTTATATAAGTGAAGTTTTCTTCATCCAGACTTCTGTCAATAAGTGTTTTACTTTTAATTTCGATATTCTCCTTTAACCATGTTTCATCAGGAAGTTGTGTATTCGACTGATAGACATTCACTATTCTGCCTGAAGCATCTGCAAACTTCATTGGAATTCCGCTACCTGTAAAATGGCCAACATCCCCGGCCCAGTTTGGATAAACTTTATTACCCCCGAACGGGTAATAATTACAGTCAAAGCCCAGCCCATATTTTTCCTCAATAACTGCCTGCTCCGCAAATTCCTTTTGTCCGGATGAATCCCTGGAACACCAGACCACCCAATGGTTTCGTACCGTTTTAGGAGAGATACCATAAACGTTCCGAAAGTTGGATGTCATTGTATCGAAAACAGTATTCATACTAGAGTAAACCGGGTCGGCATAATTAGGAACATCATTATAATGAATAGCAACTTCATTTCCATTTGACCTCCATTTATTTACTGTTGAAGCGTTTATATAAGTGCCTATTTCATACAGGGTAGCATTACCTCCTTTGCTTTGAACATCAGTAATTTCATTGTTAATATCGGTTTCATGGCTATCTTCGCCATCAATTGTAAAAATAAATATGCATTTGTACTGATCAGGGAAATACCATAAACGGGGAATGGGTTTCTTAAATCCGGTGAATTTTTCAATTATATGTGAAAGTAGCCTCATTTGCTCATCAGCCTGTGGAATGGCTATCTTATCACGATTATTCCATTGCACTTCTCCTGCCTGAGGATAAAACAGATCGGTAGCAGTGGGGCCATCCACTTTGTCTCTCTCCTCCCCTGCCCATTCAGGATTTCCCTGGCGGGTATAAACAATGCTTTTAGATAGATTATAAGTGAATGCGGCAGCATGTCCGTTGCCATAGTTATTTACTACCACTGAAGGAAACTCAGTGGAATCCAGTGCATTTTTATACAGACCGGCAATTTCCGTTGCGCCATTCAATATATAAGCATCCGATACTCCATGAAACTGAATTGTTTCACGAATAAGGCTTTTACCTATATCATTGGAAATATCAACTTTAATGTAGTTTTCCTTCACTGTTGCTTTTGCATCAATTATTCCAAATATTTCACTTAACTGCTTATCAGGTCTGAAAGCAATAAGATTACCTCCGGCTTTTACATAATCCGACAATAAAGTTATGTATGGTTGTGTAACATTCATTTCGCTTAATATTACTACATCAAACCGGTTCAAATAGGAAAGTGTCACTTTTGTGTCTGTCAATGAATCAATAGTGAATTCATTAAAACCTTCAGCTTTAAGAATTTCGCCGGTGTAAGTACCAAAATTTACATTCGTGGCCAATACCAGGATTGGATAAAAAGAATGCTTTTCAACAGAGCAACATGAATTGTTAAAAAAAACGGTAAAAGCCAATAGTATTGAGAAAGTAAGTTTCATAATTAACATGTTAAATAAATACTTCCTGAGTAAATAAATCAGATACAATCCTTTGTTGATCTGAAATTTACTTTATTTACCATAATTGATCAGAATAGAATAGTTTGCTCCGGGCTCAACGGTAAGAAAGGCATAGTCCGTGCCTTTTACTGACCTAATAATAAAGGTGACATCTTTCCCATTTCGGGTGATTTCTGTAATTCTCTTGTCCCTGTATTTGAAAGGAACCATAAAGGTCAGACCATTGCTATGCTTTACCGATGAGTTCAGGTTGAATGACAGCTGGTTATCTGACCAGTTTATATTATTAAACGTCGCTTCGTCTCTCATTTTAATAAAATCAAGAAGCTTTAAAGCCGTCCAAACAGGAACGCCATTGTTTTTGGCATAGGCTAACATCTTCATCAAAGGAATTCTTGAAAAATAGTACTCGTCGTTATGCGACTTAACGCTTATAAAAGAGTACACTTCGTTGTGCAGACTCCTGTCCATTAAGCCCCTGAAACAATTATAAAATCCTTCCGGGTCACGACTTTCGTTATATTCCTGATCATATACGGCATTTAAAAGTTGATATACATTTATGATTTTCCCATTAACATCAGCAAATTTCATTAGAAGACCGCTTCCTGTAAAATTACCCTGGTTTGTTCCGGGCGGGCCAAGAAAATGCTCTGTCTGGTTTGATTTTAAATCGTACTTGGCATAGTTTATATCCAATTCTATGCCATTCTTTTCTTCCAGTTTTGCCTCTGCTGCGAAATCCGGTTTCCCGTCAGCATTCCTGCCACACCACACAAACCAGTGATTAACATTGGTACGCATTGGTAATCCGTATTTACCGGCTATTTCGTTTTTTTTCAAGCATATGGCATTATTCATATTGTTCCAGTCCGGATCACCGGCTTCTTTTATATCATCAGGATGTCCTGCAATTTCGTGGCCTTTAGCTGTCCATTTATCTACCCATTCTTTTGAAACCTTGTTTATATCTAAGATATAGATTGACATTTTTGCGCCCATTGAGTCAACATCATGGAATTGAGGTTCAAAATCGGTTTCACTTCGGGATTCGCCATCGTTGGTAAGCGTTACAAGACATTTCAAAGAATCCGGAAAATACCAGAAACGTGGCAAGGGTTTGTTATACGTGTTCATTTTTTCGATACAATGCGACAAAAGCACCATTTGTTCATCGGCCTGATTAATAGCACTGTTAGAAGTATCAAGCCACCCATCAGTGAGCAGATCCATAGCTCTGAGACCGGGAATTCCATCTTTTTCAATGCCGGCAAATAATGGATTACCCTGTCGCGTATAAACAATACTTTTTGGCAGGTTGTAAAGAAAGGCCATAGTATGTCCTTTGCCGTAATTATTGGTTACAACTGCGGGGAAGCCTTTTGTTGAAACTTTGTCAGTAAATAAGGTTGCTATTGTTTTTCCTCTACCAAAATTGTACTTATCGGCTGTCCCATGAAACTGTATTCTCTCAGAGGTCAAACCCCTTCCCTCTTCGGTATTTGGGTCGATTGCAATGTAGCCTTCGCTGACAGTTCCTTTGGCATCAGTCATTCCAAACATGTCGCATAATCTCTTATCGGGTCTGAAAACGATAAGGTTTCCACCAGCTTTTACATAATCTGTCAGCATCGCTTTGTGTGACAATTTAACAGTCGTTTCGCCCATTATTACTTCATCAAATTGTCTCAGAAATAGCAGAGTCACTTTCGGATCTGATAATGAATCAATTTGATATTCATTAAAACCTTCGGCTTTAAGTATTTCAGCAGTGTAAGTGCCAAAATTAGTATCAGTGGCTAAAATTAATACTGGTATAGTGGAATTTTTATGGTAGCAACCTGCTAAGCCGGACAAAAGAAAAAAGGTTACCAGAATAAGACCGCTTCGAGTCATGATTTCTAAAAGAATTTGAACGCAGGTTTGTTATTGATAATATATATGTCAGTGGTTGTGTGTTTTTTTGGCTTCTATTGCAATCATCTTATAAATATCCCGCGCTTGTTCGTATCTTTTCCGAACCATATCCAGATCATGTGTAAAATAATGGTTCCAGGGACAACCCGTTGCGATGTTGACCAGAATGTTATCAATCCACCCGATAAAATATTGTGCATCTTCAGCACTGGCACGTACGGGTGCATTTTTTACTGTAATGTAAACCGGAGCTGTATGAGACTGGTGGCCTGTTGCATCCATCCTGCGGGCACAGATCCAGCTGCTTTCCTTAATTCCCTGACTTGTCTTCAAAATTACAGGTTGTCCGGGTTTGGCCGTTCCTTCCTGTACTGCAACCACTTTACCATTACAGACCAGCTCTATTCTCCCGCTCAAATCTTTGACTGTCGTCCACTTGACTTCAACATTCAGAGTCCCCTTGCCTTTCAGTTTTATATCATCTCCGGGAGAAGCCTCTCCGTTAACTTTCAGATCAAGGAATTCAACATGTCCGTTTGTTGTAACAACAGTTCTGCCATTTTTAATTCCTTCAACCCACTTTCTGTAGGTCATTGGCTGATCTTTTATCTGCACATATGTCAACAGTGATCCGAAAGGACGACTGTTGTTACAAGGGAAATCAGTACCAGCAGCCCATCCAAGCCTGAAACCACAATTCAATAATTTGTAATAAGCATTTACTGATGCATCATTCAGCCAGACATCTTCTGACAGGAAATCTATAGTGCCAAGTGCTGCCTCAACAGGATAATCAACAGGTATGCAACAGTTTAATTCATTCTGAATAGCATCATCCAGGTACTGCATATGGCAGAAACCTACAATGGCATCCTGTGATTTTCCCCATTCTATTATTTTGCCTAGAGATTCGTCCCAAATCGTTTTGGCCTCTTTTAAACCAAGTAAGACAAGGTGTCCTCCAAGAGCCTTGTTCTCGAATGTAGTTCCGTAGGGATCGAAATGCCATTCCGCATCCCAGTGTACCATCCGTCCGGGTTTGGATTGAATTGCATCTTTACCGTTTACTTTGGGCAGATCAGTGAAGCTGTCTTTTACCTCCCCATCTCCCATATCGGCCAGAACCGAAATGGCAGCCAGATCATTAGGCTCCATCATGGCGGTAAATTCGCTCTCGGCCAATACTGATGTTCCCTCACCACAATTCCGGTGTACATGAATATCACCGGCATACCAGTCTGCAGGTTCAGGTTTTATTTTATTCATTGAAGAAGATAATAAATCAGAAATCCCCGTTATTGTAAAAACTGATTCTGCGGGGATAGAAGCCTTAAAACTCTTTCCCGAAACAATAATTTCATTCCCCGCAATTAAATTGCCGGTTGAATTGGTATATATCAATTTCATGTTTTTCAGAACCGGAAGGTTGGCGAGAATTCCGTTGACAACAATAGTATGGTTGCAGTTATTCCTGCCTGAGATAACCATATTCCCGTCAGTGTTGCAAAAGGCATAAACTGAGAGGCTGCTGTCCTGGCCAGTTATGCCAAGGCGCACGGAGCCGGGCTTAATAAACTTCATTAGCTGGGTATGTTCATAGAACTGCTTGCGTGGCATCCAGCTTTCGGTCGTTGCAATATATTCGATTAAAGGTTTGCCCTCTTCAGGTCCAAACCAGAAGACCCAGTCATTTGGAGGAATACTGCCATAGCCATTTCTTCTTCCATGCTGGTAAACGCAGTCAAATCCGTCCCAGAAAATATAAGAACTGGCATTGTCATCAAGCTGACCGAGCATATGGCTGATACGTGCCGTTTCTGTCACCCAGAAAGGTTTAGTCGGATATGGCGATAGTTTGATTCTATTCAAAAAATT
>JBGPAF010000096.1:0-6261 GCA_041480535.1 Bacteroidia bacterium | reverse complement strand
CTGCACACAGACATCCCTTACAGGAATATCCTGTTCAAGGATATCCTTAAGCATAATAAGAGCCTCCTTGGCTGATGATTGACCAAATTGTTGCACAAAAAACCGTTTAACATAATCGAGTTCTGATTTTACCACTTTGCCATCGGCTTTCATCATTGCTGCAACAAGAACCAGCAGGCTCATGCCAAAATCGCCAGGTGCTGTGCGCTGAGGTGATGTAGTATATGTTGAAGTTTGTATTGTGGTATTGTCAACCATTGAACCGACAAGAAAACCAAGTACAGCTCCGAGAGGACCTCCCATAACGAAACCAAGTCCACCGCCGATCCATTTTCCAAAACTTCCCATATATTATTTTGCTTTATTGAATAATTTTAACATTCCCTTATGAATTCCAAGAACAGAAGGAATGATCATATCATTTTCTGAATTAAAGATGACATAATCAGACTGTTTCATCCTGGATTCATCATCAATCTGATTTTTAATCCGTCCAATGATCTGTTCCCTGGTGAACTTATTCCCCCTTATCAGTCTTTCTATTCTTTCTTCCATCGGAGTTACAACAGTTACGATCCTGTCCATCATTTTGAAAGCACCGCTTTCAAAAAGAATTGCGGCCTCCATAACTGAATAGGGAGAATCCTGCACGGCGGCCCATTCTTTGAAATAGCTGAATACTGCAGGGTGCACAACAGAATTCACCTTTTCGAGCAGATCTTTATTGTTGAAAATAAGCTTCGCCATTTCGGACCGGTCAAGGTTTCCTGAAGCAAAAAGATCTTTACCTGCAAGCGAATTAATTTTATTCTGAAGGTCCCTGTCATTATCCTGAATTCTTTTAGCTTCAGCATCAGCTGAAAAGACAGGAATCCCAAGGACGGCAAATACTTTGCATATAGTAGTTTTACCGCTCCCTATTCCCCCGGTAACACCAAGTTTTAATCCTTGCCGCAGATGTTTCTTCATTTGAATTTCTTTTCAATGAGAAAATCAACACTAGCTGGAGTAACCCTCAGTGAGCTTACAAACGGAGGTATGTTGCGGAATCCGACAGGAATCTTCTCAGATGAATTAAGATCGGCTTTTGACAGGTCGAGAACTACTTCAAATGGGATCTCCTCAATTTTCTTATAATCGCTGACGGCAACCAGGCACTTAACTGTTACAGCATCCGGAAAGATTTTGATATTGATTGAATCCGGAATGTTCAGTATTTTTACCGGCACACGGATTTCAGCTTCAGTAAATTGTTCAACAGGTATAGTAAGAATAACTTTCTTTTCCGATACCTTATACTTTTTTGAAGCAGCAAGAGCGAAGCTCTTTGTAATGGTCTCATTTACACCCTTAAGCTTTTTATGCCTTGTCTTCACGGTTTTTACAGTATCAAGAATCCGTTTCGGACCACTTATTGTGACAGTATCCGGTTTGACAAGTATATTTCCCTTAATAAAATATTGTTTTTCAGTATTAACGTCTAAATCAGCAACAACCCTGACCTGTTTGGTTATTATCCTGTCGAAGGAAAAGAAAAGGGTATCAGGCTTTATTGATGAAATTTCACATTCAGCCCGTAACTGATTTCTAAGGTTTGGGATAAGTCCGGAGGTTAAAATATAATAGCTTAGCGCCCTGCTCCCGGGAACTCTCCTGTAATTGATTGTCGAAACATCAAGTACCAGAGGTGCATGGCTTCCCGCTAACTTAACCTTAAGTATTGAATAACCCGGACCTTTCAGAAAGAGTTCAAGCCGGGAAGGCAGATCCTCGGTAAGTACTCTTTCTTCAGGAAGATTTACATACCTTACAGGGTATTTTATGTCATATTCGACAACCTTTTCGAGAGAATTAAGGTACCAGAACACAAAGGAAAGCAAGAGGAAGAAAGAAAAAATGACAGCATCCCTGTCAATTCTGAATACTCCTTTTTCCTTAAGTTTTCTCAACCATATGCTATCTGCCCATTTCACTCAGAGAAGTTGATGTTTTATTCTATACTGCATCTGCAGTTGGATCTTTGACAAGAGCACTCTTATCTATCTTAAGCTTAAGATCCCCTCCTACTTCAAGCATCACAAAATTATCTTTCACTTCATAGATCCTGCCGTAAATGCCTCCTGTAGTAACAACTTTGTCACCTTTCTTAAGAGAGCTCCTGTAATTTGTCATGTCTTTCTGTTTCTTCATCTGAGGTCTGATCATAAAGAAATAGAACACAACAAAAACAAGTAACAAGGGTAAAAAAGTAATCAGGGCATTACTCTGGCCGCCGGAAGCTGTGCCTGCGGGCTGTACCATAAGAAGAATAAAGGCTAAATTGTTCATAATTATTGGTTATTTGTGGTTAGTGATTGGTGATTGGTTATTGGTTATTGGTTATTTATAATTGTTGATTGCTGGTTGTTGATTGGTTACTGATCGCTGGATATTACATCTGCTGTGATTTTAAGGATTACTACTTCCGTTTTGGAGTTGGATCGTACTGAAACCGTTTTTGTCTGGATCCCGGTTCTTCCATTTGAGTCGAAAACTACCTCAAGACTTCCTCCTTTTCCTGCTGCGATCGGATTCCTGTCATATTTTGTAACCGTACAACCACAGCTCGTAGATGCCGAATTTATCACCAGGTTTCCGGGTCCCTTGTTCTCAAAAGCAAAGATATGAGCAACCTTTTCTCCCTCTTTGATCTTCCCAAAATCATGTTCATATTCTCTGAAACTTATTTCTGCCACCCCTCCCTCTGGTAAAAGACCTGATTTATCTGCAGTTTTTGTACCCTGACCAGAATTACAGGCAGTCAGGAAAATTAAAAGGAAAATAAAAGATAGAATTCCTTCCGTTTTCATTTTTTAATATTCAGATTATTCAGTCTTTATCATTGAGATTCTCACCTATGAGGCCTTTTCCCGATTTATTGAAAAGTCCTTGATCACGTATCTCTTTTACAATATTATCAAGAATTCCGTTGACAAAGGTACTGCTTTTTGGAGTACAATAGTATTTAGCTATTTCAATATACTCATTAAGGGTCACCTTAACAGGTATTTCCGGAAATTCAAGTATCTCGGTTATTGCAAGTTGCATAACCAGAATATCCATAAGAGCTATGCGTTCAACTTCCCAGTTGGTTGTATTTTTATCAATAAGTTCCGAACACTGCTTTGTATGAAGTATCGCTTTCCTGAATAATATTCTCACAAAATCCTCATCTTCCTTATTCTTATAGAGAGGCATCATTCCGGCTATTTCGCCGTTGTCTGATTTGAATTTCTTAAGGGTTTTTTCGATCATCAACGTCACGTATTCCGTATCATCGTTCCAGTAAATGCTCTGCTCTTCAAAGTTTGATTCAAGATCCTCCGATTCAGCAAAAAGCTTTGTTATAAGATTAATAATGAACTTCTTATCCGGAATATAGCCATAAACATCTGATGACATATAATCTTCGTACTTATCCCATGTGATCATTTTGTTATACATTAATCTGGGAATGTGCGAATTGTTAATCCATGATAGTTTCCTTGAGGTTATATAATCATTAAATGCCCTGTTTTCCCTTAACTGTGCAATAACCTGGTTATCAATAAATCGTCTTTTGGGATTAAGGTCCTCTGTCGTCGGCATTCTTTTCTGCAGTGCCTGATCGATTTTTTCAGAAGCAATATCGGCTATTTCAAGTACAAGAAGAAGCAGGTAATGATACAGATCGTAAGTCTTTTCGATACTGAATTCAAGCTCTTTCTCAGCCTGTGCCAAATTATCATCCTCCCTGCGGTTGAATGCATATAATGCCATCAGGGCTTTTATGCGCAATAATCTTCTGCTTATCATTAATAAAGAACCTCAGATTTTGGCTGCAAAAATAACCTTTTTCCTTTACCTTCAAAACATCCGGGCAAAATTTAGCTACATTTGGAGGTCATTGTTTTGATTTAAAAAATATTTGTACATTTGACAATCAAACACTAGCCTAACCTAAACCTAAACCTAAACTGACTTAGAAATGGAAGAAGAAGCCGGAATAAAGGAGGTCATAAACGGTAATGATGAAAAAACCATAAGGGAAGAAATCTACACAAAGGTAGTAAGAGCCGGGAAAAGGACCTATTTTTTTGATGTCAAGGCTACCCGCAAGGAAGATTATTACCTCACTATCACCGAAAGCAAAAAACGTCTTGGGAAAGAAGGGAAGATCTTTTACGAAAAACACAAAATCTTTCTGTATAAAGAAGATTTTGAGAAATTTGCTGATGGATTGAAAGATGCTGTTACATTTATTGGTAACAGCAGGGATGAATTAAAAACAGAAATAATACATCCAGAAGAAGAACCAAAACAGGAAACTGTTGATCTTTCAGCCAGGGAATTTACTAATGTTGATTTTGACGACCTGGGTAAAAAATAAGAAGCCTCTGTCTGAATGGTAGATTATATCCTTTTGATATTGGCGATTATTCTGCTTATACTCGGAATAATTGGCTGCCTTGCTCCTGTTTTACCGGGCCCTCCATTAAGTTATCTTGGCCTGATCTTACTGCACTTCACGAAATTTGCCGATTTCTCCAATACTCTTCTGATAACCCTTGGCGCTATAGTTGTTGTCGTTTCAATACTTGATTATGTGGTCCCTGTATGGGGAACCAAAAAATTCGGTGGTTCAAAGTATGGTACCAGAGGGGCTACAGTTGGGCTTATTATTGGCCTGTTTCTGGGGCCGCTGGGGATAATTATCGGTCCCTTTATAGGGGCGTTTGTAGGAGAGCTCATTTTCAAGGATGACATGAAATATGCCATAAAAGCAGGCTTCGGAAGCCTCCTGGGATTTCTGACAGGAATCGGATTAAAGCTTGCAACCTCTTTCGTTATAACCTTCTATTTTGTGAAGGAGTGGATAAGGTAAACCTATCCCAGGGTTGCCACCATCACTGCCTTAATTGTATGCAGCCGGTTTTCGGCTTCGTCAAATACTATCGAGTGCTTCGATTCAAAAACATCTTCAGTAACTTCCATTCCGTCCAGACCGAATTTCTTGTAGATCTCCTCTCCTATTTTTGTCTCCCTGTTGTGAAATGCAGGCAGACAATGAAGAAATCTTACATCCGGATTGCCTGTCTTTTTAACTACTGACATGTTTATCTGGTATGGTTTAAGAAGCTTTATTCTCTCCTCCCATACAGAGTCGGGCTCACCCATAGACACCCAGACGTCAGTATAAAGAAAATCAACACCTTTTACTGCCTCATCAACATTATCTGTGATCTTGATCTTTGCGCCGGTTTCTTTTGCCAGGGTTTTACAGGTTGCCACAAGCTCTTTACCCTGCTGAAAAGCCTTTGGTGCGGCTGTTCTGAAGTCCATTCCCATCTTGGTCGCTCCTACCAGCAATGAGTTGCCCATGTTATAACGGGCATCTCCAAGATAGCAGAATGATATTTCATTGAGAGGTTTACAGCAATATTCACGCATAGTCATAAAATCAGCAAGTATCTGTGTGGGATGGAATTCATTAGTAAGTCCGTTCCATACAGGCACACCTGCATATTTTGCCAGTTCTTCCACTATTGCCTGTCCGTAACCACGGTACTCGATCCCGTCAAACATCCTGCCAAGTACCCTGGCTGTGTCTTTCATCGACTCTTTTTGACCGATCTGAGATCCGCTTGGTCCAAGATAAGTAACGTGAGCCCCCTGGTCGAGGGCTGCCACTTCAAATGCACACCTTGTCCTTGTTGATGATTTCTCGAAGATCAAAGCGATGTTCTTTCCCTTAAGTAACTGTTGTTCAGTTCCTGTATATTTTGTTTTCTTAAGATCAACTGCCAGATCAAGCAGAAATTTTATTTCTTCAGGTTTGAAATCGAGAAGCTTCAGAAAGCTGCGGTTGCGAAGATTTACTGGCATGGGGAAAATGGTTTAATAGTTTAAAGGTTTAAAAGTAGTGAATATTTTTCATAGGTGATTGGTGATTAGTCACTGATAGCTGATAGCTGACAGCTGATGGCTGATGGCTGGATTTTCCTGCCGCCTGCTGCCTCAGTCTTCGTATTCCATTGTGATCTTCGAACCATATTTCTTATCTGCCAGCTTGAATGCTTCGGTTATAACACTCTTACGTCCTCCATTTTTAATGAAATTAAGACAAGCTTCTATCTTAGGAGCCATGCTGCCTTTTGCAAACTGGCCCTCCCGGAGATATTTAAGAGTATCGGCATAATTAAGGAATTCCTTTATCTCCTGATCAGGCTTTTTATAGTTAAT
>JBGPAF010000095.1:0-6296 GCA_041480535.1 Bacteroidia bacterium | reverse complement strand
TATTCGGAAGCGGATATCTGATTGTAGGATGGGGTGTTATTGCATCAGCAGTAAAAAACATCATCAGGGGACAGGTTTTTAACGAACATTTTTTAATGGCAATTGCAACTTTAAGTGCTTTTGCCATAGATGAGATGCCCGAAGCAGTTGCTGTAATGCTCTTTTATGTAGTGGGTGAATTGTTCCAGGATATTGCAGTTAACCGTTCCAGAAGGTCAATAAAATCACTGCTTGAAATAAAACCGGAATATGCAAATTTATTAGAAAATGGAGAGACAAAAAGGGTGTCCCCGGAAAGCATTAAGGTTGGAGATACAATTATCGTAAAGGCAGGAGAAAAAATTCCTCTGGATGGTGATATTACCGAAGGAGATTCATATGTAGACACTTCAGCATTAACAGGCGAAAGTGTGCCAAGGCATGTTAAAGGGAAAGATATAGTTTTATCCGGTATGATTAATCAATCAGGTGTGCTTACCATTCGGGTCACCAAATTATTCAGCGAATCGTCTGTGTCAAAAATTCTGGAACTCGTAGAAAATGCATCCTCCAAAAAAGCAGAAACCGAAAAGTTCATTACCACCTTTGCAAAATATTATACACCTGTGGTGGTTTTCGGGGCAATATTACTGGCTGTTTTGCCTCCACTTTTATTTAGCGGTCAGACATTTAATGCATGGATATACAGAGCATTGGTTGTATTGGTCATCTCCTGCCCCTGTGCATTGGTTATTAGTATTCCATTAGGATATTTCGGAGGTATCGGCAGTGCGGCGAGAAAAGGAATCCTGGTGAAAGGCTCTAACTTTCTGGATGCTTTAACTCAGGTAAAAACAGTGGTATTTGATAAAACAGGAACACTCACAAAGGGTGAGTTCAGAGTTTCGGAGATTGTTACTTCCAACGGGTTTTCCAAAGAAGAAATCCTCGAATATGCCGCTTATGCAGAAACAAGTTCAAACCACCCGGTTGCTAAATCAATTTCTGATGCTTTTGGGAAATTCACTGAAAGCACAAGAATTAAAAAAGTTGAAGAAATTTCAGGGCATGGCATTAAGGCTGTGATCGATGGCAAATCAGTCATTGCCGGCAATGATAAGTTATTGCATAAAGAAAATATTGACCACCCGGTTTGCAGTGTCGAAGGTACAGTGGTACATGTTGCTATTGATAGTATTTATGCCGGGTATATAATTATTTCGGACACTCTGAAAGATGATTCAATAGTAGCAATAGAAAGATTAAAAGCAAAAAATATTCAAACAGTAATGCTGACGGGCGATAATAAATTTGCCGCCGAAGCCTTTGCTAAAAAATTAAAGATAGACAAATACTTCTATGAACTGTTGCCCGAAGGTAAAGTAAGGCATATCGAAAATTTAATAGACGAAAATAAAGATGGAAAAGTAGCTTTTGTCGGAGATGGGATAAATGACGCCCCCGTTCTTGCCCGTGCTGATGTCGGAATAGCCATGGGCGCTCTTGGGTCCGATGCGGCTATCGAAACCGCCGATGTTGTCCTCATGACTGACTCCCCTGCAAAAGTTGCGGTTGCAATTGATGTGGCGAATAGAACAAGGAACATTGTCTGGCAGAATATCTTTTTTGCCATGAGTGTTAAGCTGGTGTTCATTATTCTTGGTATTTTAGGAATTGCCACCATGTGGGAAGCAGTCTTTGGCGATATGGGAGTAGCTTTAATAGCAGTATTTAATGCAATAAGAATCTTGAAAAGCTAGATCAAGGGATATAATATAAATAAGCTTATGAATATTTTTCAATCACAACCTTGTACCTCGCACAATGAACAAATGAATTTACCAGTTTGAATCATACCACGATCTGACATCAGTTGCGATCATTCCTGCCATCCGGGCAGCCTCAATTCCAAGATCCCCGTCTTCAAAAACTTCGATATGAGCCGGATCTACATTCATTAGTTCGGCGCATTTGATGAAGGTTTCAGGATGAGGCTTGAAGTTATCGACATCATTGGCTGTGACAATTATGTCAAAGTATTTTCGTAAACCCGTTATTTCCAGAGTACGTTCAACTGCTTCCCTGTGGCCTCCAGTTCCGATAGCCATCGGGAGCTTCCCATAATATTTTCGGGCAATATCTGCTACCGGTTCGATTGCTTTGACATTATGCTGAACCCTATGGAACTGATCAAGCTTTTCCTCAACAATCTGATCAATTGTAACTTTCCCTTCGAGTCCGCATTTCCTTATAATTTCCGACGCAATTAACCACCCGGGACTTCCTGTATGGAGCCGGAGAAAAGCCGTATCAATGTCAGCCCCGTATTTGTTGCATGCTTTTTTCCACCCCTCAAAATGGTATGGCATAGTATCTGCGAGGGTTCCATCGAGATCAAAAATTAGTCCTTTCACCCCCGGACTGATATCATACATCATAAGCTCTAAAATAAGGGGCAAAGATACTTAAAATGATCAAAACAGGTAATTATTGAAAACCGGGATTTACTCTCGTACCTTGAGGTTGGACTGCTCTTCGAACCACCGGCAGTCCTGACTTAATGCCTGCACTATGGCATTGCGTTTATCAAATTTATCAAAAAAACCATCAAGGTAATTTATCATATCTTTTTTCGATTTCGGTTTCAGGTACGGGAAGTCATTAATAACCCGGTAGAATTCTTCTTTTTTATCGGAAAATTCCTTGAGGGCATTTTTGAAACTGTCTTCGCTTCTACAAACCGCCAGGTAAAGCCGTTCTTGTACCGTTTTTATTGGCAAGTTTGGAAAAGGAATAGCATACTCAGTATTTACCAGACCGGAATAGTCAAAATCAAAAGGTACTATCATCGCAAGATCAGGTCGTTCTGAAAATGGCTGTGACAGAAGGAGGGCATTGTGAAGACTTGGAACAGACCAGTCAGTGTTTCCGATCATATAATTAAAAATTGCAAATCTGTCCATCATCTCCGGTTTGATATTTCTCTGGGTCAGGTTCATGGATTTTAGTTCGTAAGTATGTGTCCTTTTCAAAAACAGCTTTACAGGTTCTATTGCAAATCCGTATTGCCTGAGAGGTTTGCTTTTCTTGGCAGTATTTATGAAGTTTATTCTTAATAGTCTTACTCTTAAGCTATTATCGGTTAGAACGTTGTATAGTTTATAAATAAGATATTCTCTTAATACGTAATCTTCGTAACCTAATTTACAGTATGGAACAAGCTTCAGCTTATTTATTCCGATGAATTCTCCCGCGACGGAATCTTTCATACTAAAATTTAAAGCTAAAGGCGGAAAATCACATATCTGCGTACGTCGAATTTCTCCCCTGGCTTTAAGCTTAATGTTTTTATTTACAGAATCTTTATCACCTAAATAATATGTCAGAACCGCATCCATATAGGCTGTATCCGGTTTTTTCCTTTTATAATATGAGATATCGAACCTGAGAGCTATCTCAAACAAGTCATCACTTTCGAAGAGCTTTATGTTTACATTCTGCGTATCAGTAATTGCGTAACTGATATTGGCTGAATCATTCTGACTCAATGCAGGTTGTATAAGAAAGCCTGACAGGAGGATCAAAACCGGGATTGTTTTTTTCATATAGCAGGTATGATTAAAAAAGTAAATTGAATTCTAAGTCAAATTTACGAAAGAGAAATCAATTACCGAAAAAAAAAAAGGCCGCTGATGAGGCGGCCTTAACGAATGATCATAATGTTTACCTTTTATAGTGAACCAGGTAATCCTTCACCTGGTGATAAACATTCTCTGCTGTAAATCCAAATTTTTCATCAAGAACCTTATATGGAGCCGAATATCCAAAGCTTATCACTCCCCAGACCTTGCCTTTGGGTCCGACGAGCCCTTTAAGTGTAACAGGTAATCCGGCCGTCATGCCAAAAACCGGAACATTTTCAGGGAGAACTGATTCCTGGTACTTTTCAGATTGATTCCTGAAAAGACCTTCCGATGGAGCTGAGACTATTCTTATTTTCAGATTATCCTTTCTCAGAAGATCTGCTCCTTCAACAAGTGTTGCAACCTCCGAACCGCTTGCAATAAGTATAATATCTGGTTTGCCGCTGCAGTCCATAACCACATAAGCTCCTTTTTCGGATTTCAGTGAGTCCCCATACCTGTCGTTATTGTCTGAAGGCAGGTCTTTTATGTTTTGCCTCGATAATATCAAAGCTGTCGGAGTCTTATGGTTTTCAAGAGCAAGCTTCCAGGCAACAGTAGTCTCATTTGAGTCGGCAGGCCGGAGAACCAGTATGCTGTTATCCCCATGATGATTTTTTAACTGTTCCATAAGGCGAATTTGCGCTTCCTGCTCAACCGGCTGATGTGTCGGTCCGTCTTCTCCTACGCGGAAAGCATCATGAGTCCAGATATATTTGACAGGCAGTCCCATCAGACATGCAAGCCTTACTGCAGGCTTCATATAGTCTGAAAAGACAAAGAATGTTCCACATGCAGGAATTATTCCACCATGAAGAGCCATCCCGTTCATTACAGCGGCCATTGTCAGCTCAGCGACACCAGCCTGCAGAAATGCCCCGGAAAAATCTCCTTTAACGAAGGGTTTTGTTTTCTTAAGGAAACCATCTGTCTTATCAGAATTTGACAGGTCGGCTGATGCCACTACCATATTTTCGATCTTTGAGGCGAGAATACCAAGGACGGTGGCAGATGCAGCTCTTGTGGCTGAATTTTCCTTCTGCTGTATTCCTTTAAAATCGATTTCCGGTATTGATCCTGAATAGAACATTTGTAGTTTTTTGTCCTGCCCGCTGTTCTTCGATGTCCACTCATTTTTCTTTTTCTTCCAGTTAGCGGCCTTTTCCCTTTTCTCAGCCAGTACTTCTTTATATAGTAGTTTTACATCGTCAAATACTTTGAATGGATCTGAAATATCACCTCCAAGGTTTATAAGTGATCTCTCAAACGAGCCGCCTGCTTCACCTACAGGCATACCATGCGTTGATGTTTTTCTTTCAAAACTATTCCCTTCATTATCAAGGAGACCTTTTCCCATTATTGTCTTTCCGATAATAATTGTGGGTTTTTCTTTTTCATTCAGAGCTTCACTGAGAGCGGTTCGTATCTGATTATGATCATTACCGTTAATATTTATAACATTCCATCCCCAGGCTCTATATTTCATTGCTGTATCCTCTGATGTTACAGCTTTTGTTTCAGTTGAAAGCTGGATATCATTTGAGTCATAGAACATAATCAGGTTATTCAGTCCAAGAAAACCGGCGAGCCGTCCTGCTCCCTGCGAGATTTCTTCCTGGACTCCTCCATCGGAGATAAATGCAAATGTCTTATGTGAAAAAAGCTCACCGAACCTGGCGACAAGAAATCTTTCAGCGATAGCCGCGCCTACTGCCATCGTATGACCCTGTCCCAGAGGACCGGATGTGTTTTCAATCCCCCGCATTACTTCAAGTTCAGGATGTCCGGGGGTAGAACTACCCCATTGCCGGAAACTTTTTAATTCTTCCGCTTTGAAGTGCCCTGTAAGGGTAAGCACAGAATAAAGCATTGGAGACATATGACCCGGGTCAAGAAAGAACCTGTCACGATTGATCCATGCGGGATCATCAGGGTCAAAGATCAGAAATTCTGAAAAGAGCAAATGAATAAAATCAGCACCTCCCATTGCTCCTCCGGGATGTCCTGATTTTGCCTTTTCAACCATCGACATTGCAAGGATCCTGATATTATCCGCTGCTCTCTTGTGCACTTCACTATTCATAATAAGTATTCTTACCGTTTGTATATAAGACGGCAACAAAAATATAATTTATTGATGACAGAACAAAGCTGGATAGGGCAGGTACCTGCAAAATTGATTAAAGATATTTCCTGTCTTCTTCAGGAACATCAAAGTACTTATCATACTTTACGGAATCAGGTCCTATTATTTCAACAGTTTTTCCGCTGAGTTTAAAGGTGCATTTTTCCCCGACAATATCCGAAAAGTAAATATCGTACTCATCGCCTTTCTCATCAATCATTTTTATCCTGACAAGATGGTTGTACTTAAGGCTGTTCAGATGAGCATGACAGATAGGGCAGTTAATTATGTACTCTTCACCTTCTTCCATCTTAAAAGTAGGATGGGTTGTAACCGTATAATTCCCCAGCTCAGGATTCAGGTAAACAAGTCCTTTTTTGGAACTGTTTATTTTTGCTGCAGAAAGGACTATCGAAGTTTTTACATTCAGAATTCCTCTGCAGGCTTTGCATAAGTATTCGGTTGCCATAAAGTTTCTCCTGTTTGTTTAATATGAATTAATAGTGTTG
>JBGPAF010000094.1:0-6297 GCA_041480535.1 Bacteroidia bacterium | reverse complement strand
TTTTGTGGATCACCCCTTATTGCCAGAACATCATCAATTCCCAGAAAATTCATTTCAATCAGCACATTTTCAGTCTCTTCCTTAGTAAATCCGCCACAAAGGACGTGTGGCACAACAGCTATGTTATACTTATATCTAACTGCTGCAGCAAGGGCAATTGTACCCGGCCGTATCCTGACAACTCTTTTTTCCAGAAGCCCATCAGGCCTTTCTCGATAGGTTGTCTCATTACGGTGTGAAGTAAAGTTTATATATGCAGGATTAAACTCAATCAATCTGTCGATAGTTGCATAGACTCTTTCAATGCTATGTCCTTTAAGGGGAGGCAGCAATTCGAAAGTGAATAAGGGTCCTTTTGCGTTTTTGATCTTATCTATAACACTCATGTAATCTTTATCATAAGATTGGGGCAAGCCATTTTGATGCCTCTTCAACAGTCATTTTTTTGCGAGATGCATAATCTTTTAACTGGTCAATACCTATTTTCCCGATATTGAAATAGGATGAAGCCGGATGTGAAAAAATGTATCCGCTGACTGATGCCGGAGGTGTCATTGCAAAATTTTCTGTGAGCCCTGCACCGATCAGTCTTTCCGCATCGAGAAGCTCAAAGATAGCACCTTTTTCGGTATGATCCGGACAGGCCGGATAACCGGGAGCAGGTCTTATTCCCTTATATTTCAGTTTGAGCAAATCTTCAATAGTCAGATTTTCTTCAGGTGCATAACCCCAGTAATCCCTTCGTATCTTTTTATGAATCAGCTCAGCTGCAGCTTCAGCGATCCGGTCGGTGAGTATCCTTATCATAATAATAGCGTAATCATCATCTTTGTACTTTCCAAGAGCCTCATTATCAATAGCTGCTGTTACAACAAAAGTCCCAATATTATCAATAAGACCAGTTGATTCAGGGGCTATAAAATCAGAAAGAGACAGATTGGGGATACCCTGTTCTTTTTTCTCCTGATTCCTTAAAAACCTGAAAACTGTTTTAATTTCACTCCTGTTTTTATCTGAAAAGACCTTTACATCATCACCATCTGATACTGCAGGATATAATCCTAAAACTCCCTTTGCTGTTAAAAGTTTCCTGTTGATAATCTCCTGAAGATATTTCTGAGCATCATCAAACAGCTTTTTCGCCTCGTCTCCTTTTACGGGATCACTAAAGATTGCCGGGTATTTTCCTGATAATTTCCATGCAAAGAAGAAAAATGTCCAGTCGATATATTTTGAAAGTTCACTCAGGTCAAATTCTTCGATCAGATGAAGTCCTGGCTTTAACGGATCAAAGATTTTTACAGACCTCCAGTCAGTTTGAAGTCTGTTTTTTCTGGCCTCGTTAATGGACAGTATGTTTTTTTCAGCCTGGCGGGAAGTGTGATCTTCCCTCATCTTTTTATACTTCTCCTTAATAGCCGACACATATGCTGTGCTATTTTCCTGAAGGAGAGAAGAAAGTACACCTGCTGCCTTTGATGCATCTTTGACATGAACAACAGAATTTGAATATGCCGGAGCAATTTTCACAGCAGCATGGATCTCCGATGTGGTTGCGCCTCCTATAAGCAGAGGAATTTCAACTTTTCTCCGCTGCATTTCCGAAGCAACATGAACCATCTCCTCAAGTGAAGGGGTAATTAATCCGCTTAGCCCGATAAAATCGACCTTTTCTTTTAATGCAGTGTTAATGATTTTTTCGGCTGGGACCAAAACGCCCAGATCAATAACCTGGTAGTTATTACAGGAAAGTACAACACCTACAATATTCTTACCTATATCATGAACATCACCTTTAACAGTAGCAAGAAGAATCTTCGCTGCAACCTTTTTTTCCTGACCTTCACTCTCCTCTTCAATATACGGAGCCAGAACCGCCACAGCCTTTTTCATAACCCTGGCACTTTTAACCACCTGAGGCAGGAACATCTTCCCCGATCCGAAAAGATCGCCAACCTCGTTCATCCCTCCCATTAGGGGACCTTCTATCATTTCAATTGAACGCGAAAACAGATGACGGGCTTCCTCAACATCCTGCTCAATGAATTCATCAAGACCTCTTCTTAGAGAATGCTTAATACGATCAACAACAGGAAGAGAACGCCATTCGTCAGCCTTTTCCTCTTTCTTTCCTTCATTCTTAAGTCCCTCTGCAAATTTCACCAGTCTCTCGGTAGAGTCTTTCCTGCGATTGAGGACAACATCCTCCGTCAGATGGAGAAGGTCGGGTTGTATTTCACTGTAAACCTGTAGCATGCCCGGGTTAACTATACCCATATCAAGACCGGCCTTTATTGCATGGTACAGAAACACTGAGTGCATGGCTTCACGTACCTTATCGATACCCCTGAACGAAAACGAAAGGTTGCTTATTCCGCCGCTTACCTTTGCAAAAGGAAGGTTCTGCTTAATCCATTCTGCTGCCCTTATGAAGTTTACTGCGTAGTTATTATGCTCTTCAATACCGGTGGCAATAGCAAGAACATTCGGATCGAATATTATATCTTCCGGTGGAAACCCGGCTTTTTCAATTAGCAGACGATACGACCTTTCAGCTACGGCAATTCGTTTCTCAAAAGTATCCGCCTGGCCTTTTTCATCAAACAGCATGACAACAGCTGCAGCACCATATTTCCTTATCTTATGGGCATGGTCGAGAAATACCTCTTCTCCTTCCTTAAGACTTATTGAATTAACAACTGATTTACCCTGAACGCATTTAAGTGCCGATTCTATTACGTTCCAGCGCGAAGAATCGATCATCAGGGGAAGTTTTGCAATATCCGGTTCCGACATAATAAGGTTGACAAACCTTACCATGGCCTTTTCCGAATCAAGCATTGCCTCATCCATACAGATATCAATTACCTGTGCCCCACCTTCAACCTGATTCCTTGCAATGGCAAGCGCTTCATCATATTTTTCCTCCCTGATGAGCCTGGCAAATTTGATCGAGCCGGAGACGTTGGCACGTTCTCCGATATTTACAAAATTAGTTTCTGGGGTAACTGTCAGTACTTCCAGCCCGCTAAGCCTCGTATATTTTGTAATTGCAGGTATTATTCTTGGCTTATACTGTTTTGCTTTTTTGGCAATTTTACGGATATGCTGAGGTGTGGTTCCGCAACAACCGCCAATTATATTAACCCATCCCTCTTTCATAAAATCTTCAGCAATTGAAGCCATATATTCGGCAGACTGATCATACTCACCGAACTGATTTGGTAATCCGGCATTCGGGTGAGCAGAAACATAAAATCCTGCTTTTGCAGATAACTCCTCTACAAAAGGCCTTAGCAGCTCTGCACCAAGAGCACAGTTTAATCCGATGCTGAAAAGAGGAAAATGTGAAACCGAAACCAGGAAAGCTTCCAGAGTCTGGCCTGTCAAAGTTCTTCCGCTGGCATCGGTAATAGTGCCCGAAACCATTACAGGAAGACTTATTCCTTTTTCTTCAAATACAGAATCAATGGCGAAAAGTGCTGCTTTACAGTTCAGAACATCAAATATTGTTTCAACAAGCAGGATATGAACACCGCCGTCGATAAGGCCTCTGACCTGTTCTGAATATGCTTCCACCAGATTATCAAAAGTGACAGATCTTGCCCCGGGGTCATTCACATCGGAGGACATGGAGGCTGTACGGTTTGTGGGACCAAGAGTACCCACAATGAAATGTTTTTCAGGCTTTTCAGAATTTTCGTATCTGGTAATTGCTTCTGTGGCCAGTCTCGCTGATTGAAGATTCATTGTATAAACCTGGCTCTCCATGCCATAATCAGCCATGGAGACCCTGTTTGAATTAAAAGTATTTGTTGTTATTAAGTCAGCTCCCGCCTCGAGATACTCTTTATGAATATTAAAGATGATCTCAGGTTTTGTCAGAGATAACAAATCGTTATTTCCCTTCTGAGGTCGTGGGTGATCTTTGAATAGTTCTCCACGGAAGTCGCCCTCCAGAAGTTTGTGCTTCTGGATCATCGTCCCCATAGCCCCGTCAAGGATCAGGATCTTTTGCTGAATTATATTTTCAAGAGTGTTCTTCACTTTATTAATTTAATATCTCATTTTTTTATCTTCCTTTTTTTACCCCTTTTTTATTCACATGTACTCACCCCCTTGTATTCCCCCTCATCGTCTGGAATCCCATGTACTCACCCCCTTATATTCCCTCTCATCGTCTGAAATCACATGTACTCACCCCCTTGTATTCCCCCTCATCGTCTGAAATCACATGTACTCACCCCCTTGTATTCCCCCTCTCTACTTCGTAAAGAGGGGGAAGTATTTAATATACAATGTATTACAGCCCCCTCTTTGCGGAGCAGAGAGGGGGTTTTGGGGGTGAGTTCATGGGATTTCAGAGGAGAATATTTCATCACTTAATGTCTTTTCTTCCCGTATTCACTATAAAAACATCGAGACTGGGAAGTTGTTCTCTCAAAGCATAAAGTCTTTCAAGATTAACAACTCCAATCACATATTTATATAATTTACTGCTAAAGTATTCCGACACTTCCTCAAATCCAAACAATTTCCTGTCCTTTTCATTTTTGTACCTCAGATAGATCTCCAGTTTAAAGTTCCTGGTATAATTTGAAACAGTTCCCTGCTGGTATTTTTTATACTCATACTTATAACCGTATGAGTTTGCCGAGATATCCGAAAGAACGGCACTTCCTGTAGCATGCCCTCCTGCTCCCTTGCCGCTGAAGAACTGCTTATCAGCAAATGCAGCCTCGGTGATTATGCCATTATATTCATTATCAACATTATAGAGATATTTGTCGGAAGAAATAAAACGTGGAAGGACAAAACTTGTAATGGTATTTTTATTTGTCTTGCCGACATAAGGAACAAGTTTGATCTTAAGTCCCTTTTCTTTAGCGTAACGGATATCAAACTTTGAAATATTATTTATGCCATAATGAAAAACTTCTTCAGGTTCAAGGAAAAGACCATAAGCATGACCGGTTATTATGCAAAGCTTGTATTTTGCATCCCAACCTTCAACATCAATTGTTGGATCAGATTCTGCAAATCCCTTTTCCTGGGCCTCTTTCAGAGCAACGGAATAGTCAGTTCCCTCATTATGCATTTTCGTAAGAATATAATTTGTTGTCCCGTTTAAAATACCACGCAGTGAATGCAGAAGCTCGTTATCATAATATTCCTCCAGATTCCTGATAATCGGGATACTTGCACCTGCCGAAGCCTCATAAAGGAGTGATACATTGTACTTTTCCTGTAATTTCACCAGCTCTTTAAAATGTTTTGCCACCATCACTTTATTGGCCGACACAACATTTTTCCCGCTTTTCATTGCGGTAGTTACAATATTGAATGCTTCGTCTGCATCATCAATAAGTTCAACCACCAGATTGATCGAAGGATCGTTAAGGATATCATTTTTGTCAAATGTAAAGTTCGACATCGGGATCCTTCTTTTTTTGGTACGGTCCTTAACACAAATCCTTACAATATCAGCTTTGAATCCGCTGCTGCTGTTCAGAACATCATGTAATCCCTGACCAACACATCCGTAGCCGAATAAGCCTATTCTTAATTTTTCTCTTGTCATTGCTTCAATAATTTTGATGATTTTCCCCAGAATTTCCGGACAACATCTGTTACTATTTCTGCTTCGATCAGAAATCCGTCATGTCCGTAAAATGAATCTATTTCAATATATTCTGCATTTTTAATATTTGCTGCAACATATTTCTGTTCTTCTGTCGGGAAAAGAATATCTGATTTAATCCCGACACATAGAACTTCAGTTTTTACTTTCTTCAAAGCATTTATTACTCCATCTCTTCCCCTTCCGACATTATGAGTATCGGAAAGACATGTAAGACACCAATAAGAATATGGATTAAACCTCATGACCAGTTTATCACCCTGGTATGCCTGATAAGTTGCTGCTTTAAACGAAGTCAGCTTCTCATCATCCTCTTCCTTTTGTGTCTGGTTATAGGCAAAGGCTGTCCTGTAACTGATCAGAGCAATAGATCGCGCAGCTTTAAGTCCCTTTTTACCACCTTCCGGGTCATTTGCCGCAAACGTTTGATCAGCTTCCATGGCCAGCCGCATTGATTCACTGAAAGCTAATGCCCATGGTGATTGCTTTGCATTTGATGCAACCAGAACAAGCCGTTGAATTACTTCCGGATTTATAATACAGTATTCAAGAGCCTGGTATCCGCCGATTGATGCACCTATTATAGTATGTATCTTTCTGATACCAAGATGGTTTCTGAGGATCTCATGAACATTGACCAGGTCTCTGACTGTTAT
>JBGPAF010000093.1:0-6309 GCA_041480535.1 Bacteroidia bacterium | reverse complement strand
TCCGTCAGGAAGATATGTGTAGAGCTTATCCATAACGTCCCGGATGTGATACTGGGTCTTCCATGGCTGACCTGCGTAATCATAAAGGTAGATCATGTGCTGGACAGGCTGGTTGCCGTGTGCATAATTACCCATGTTCATTACCTGCATTTCACGGATCTCATGGATGACAATGCCGTAATATGAATAGTCAAAAACAGGAGGTACCTCAAATACGGAATCAAGCTTTGTTGTGAAATAATCTTTCCCTCCCATCAGGTCAATAAGTCCCTGCATGTCCTGAAATACACTCCATGTGTAATGCCAGCTGTTCCCTTCTGTAAATGCGTCGCCCCATTTGTAAGGGCTGAAAGGAGCCTGAAAAGTGCCGTCAAGATTCCGTCCTCGCATAAGTTTTCGTCCGGGATCAAAGACATTTTTATAATTCATTGCCCTTTTACTGAACTTTTCTATTTCCTCCCTGGGACGACCCAGCGATCCGGCAAGCCGGGAAATACAAAAATCTGCGTAAGCGTATTCAAGAGTCCTGGCAGCATTTTCGTTAATACCAACATTATAAGGCACATATCCAAGATCATTGTAGTATTTTGCACCCAATCTGCCGACTGATGAAACAGGTCCGACACTTTCGGTATTCTTCAGGATTGCTTTGTAAAGAGTTTCTATATCATACCCTTTTATGCCTTTAAGATAAGAATCAGCAATAAGGGATGCTGAATTGGAACCTATCATACAGTCGCGGTGGCCCGGACTCGCCCATTCCGGTAGCCAACCGCTTTCCCTGTAAGTATTTGCAAGACCTTCCATGATATGGCTGTTCAGATCAGGATACATAAGGGTCAGAAAAGGGAACTGCGACCTGAATGTATCCCAGAAACCGTTATCCGTAAACATATATCCCGGAAGGACCTCCCCGTTGTAGGGACTGTAATGCACGATTTCATTTTTATCATTGATCTCAAAAAACTTCCTGGGAAACAAAAGGGCATGGTACAGGCACGAATAAAATGTCCTCATCTGGTCAGAAGTACCTCCTGCCACCCTGATGCGTTTAAGCTGTTTATTCCAGACAGCTTTGGCTTCAGAGCATATTGTTTCAAAATCTTTTCCCTTCGTCTCATTATCAAGATTTAGAAGCGCCTGGTCATAACTAATAAATGAAGATGCCACACTGACATTTATCTTTTCTCCCTTTGAAGTCATAAAACCAAGAACAGCTCCGACATGATCACTTTCCTCTTCAAGGTTATTCAGACTCAGTTTATTGCCGCTCCAGGTATGGGTATATGTGAAATCCTTATCGAATATGGCTACAAAATAATTATGAAAATTTCCAGGAACTCCTCCATGATTATTTCTGCAATAACCGATGACCTTCCTTTCAGAGGGTATGATTTTTACCATTGAACCTTTATCAAAAGCATCCAAAAGGATGTATGAAGAGTCATTTGCAGGAAATGTAAATCTCATCAGAGCAGCCCTTTCGGTAGGCGTTACTTCAGCTGTCACGTCATAATCAGCAAGATAGACGCTGTAGTAATAAGGTTTTACTATTTCTGACTTATGGGAGAACCATGAGGCGCGCTCCTCTCCTTCAAACTTTATTTTACCAGTTACAGCCATAAATGAAAATGCCGCATAATCATTGATCCAGGGACTTGGCTGATGAGTCTGTTTTATTCCCTGGATTTTATAATCATCATAAGTATATGCCCAGCCATTATTCATTCCACGCGTCTGGGGAGTCCAGAAATTCATTCCCCATGGCAGAGCAATTGCGGGATAAGTATTTCCGGCCGATAAACTGAACTCTGAATCAGTGCCCATAAGTGGATTGACCATTTCGACCGGATCAAATTCTGATACTGTCTCCTGTTGATGTGAGCATCCTGTAAAATACAATAACAGGGTTACTGTTAAACAATTAACAATATTGCTGCTATTAATTCTTATATTTTTAGTCAGATTTTCAATTTGCCACATTTTCAAATTTTCAAATTATAAAATTTTCAAATTAATTAACCTTTGAAACACCATCTCCGGTGTAAGCCATATCATGCAAGCATGATCCTTTCTTTTACATTTACCTTTGCCGTACACAGTGCAGGGTCTGCATGCAAGCTGGTTAAAAGGTATGCTTATAGAGTAGTCTTCAGGTTGTTTCCATGCCCCGAATCCAGTCAGCGGGTCAGTTGCTCCCCATATTGAAATCACTTTTGTGCCTGTAAGTGCAGCCATGTGCATATTTGAAGAATCCATTGAGATCATAAAGTCAAGTCCTGTCATGACTGCCAGTTCTTCTTCAAGCTGTAATTTGCCTGTAAGAACGACCGATCCAAGGACTCTTTTCTGGAAAGAAATAAGTTTTTCAGATTCCTCTTTACCACCGAATAACCAGTATTTTGCGTTAAATTTTTCAGAGATCATCTTCAACAACTGAATCATACTCTCTTCCGGCCACATTTTAAGGTCATGTTTTGCATATGGAGCAACACCTATGTTAATTCCATCAGTAATTCCGGAAATTCTTAATGCTTTATCTAAAGCACCGGAAGCAGGGATTATCCAGGGTCCGTCTGATAAAGTGATCTTAAATCCTGCTCTTTCAAATACCCCGCTATATCGTTCAACCGAATGGCTGAGTTTTTCTTTCTTTTGTCCTCTTATTACCGATCTTTTCTCATCTCTGCCTTTATTAATTTTCTCAACATCGGTTCCGTTTACCCAGAAAAAGAATCTAAGCATTTTCGATCGTATAACATCATGCAAATCAATAACATAATCAATCCTGCCCTGTTTTCTCAACTCCCTGAAAAGAATAAAAAGTCCCTGAATCCCTCTATGCCGTTTTTTGAAATCAGGATAGAAAAGTTTTAATCCGTCAATTGATGTAAAAAATGATTTAAAAGCCGGTCTTGTAAGAAGAATCAGTTCAACCTCAGGATATTGTTCTCTCATTCCCTTTAATACAGGCGTCATGAGGGCGACATCACCCATTGCAGAAGTCCGTATGACCAGCAGCCGCATTTCAGTATTTTTCGTATGATTTTTCCTCAATCAGTCCGGATGAGGTTCTGATATTTATCTCCCTTTTAAGCTCCGATCTACTGTCATTCTTTATATAAACTTCGCGTGCGGTTGAAATGAATTCACTTCCGAAGTTTTTGTTCCTTTCAAGGTCCCTTATCCGGTCCTCTATCTCCCATAAATCACAATTAACCTGATAAAGAGCTATATACAAAGGATCATCCTGACTGATTATGGAAGATGAAGCCTCAGCAAGTATTTTATATTCTTTTTGAAGATTTTCAAGCTTTGCCTTATCACTTATCCTTTCCAGCTTGATCTGAATTATTGTGAGTTTATCGATTATTTCACCATTTGATACTTCTATCTTCATCAGTGGAGTATTTGAGTAATCAAAATTAACCAATTTTCACTTTCTCACATCCCCCTGCCCCCTTCAAAGGGGGAATATAGCATTTACATCGCCTATAATACATCAAAAATAATACATGCCTAATATGGATCCACATCAATTGCAATCTTAAGCGCCGAGGCTCCTTTTTCCTTCTCCAGCCTTTCAATTGCTTCATTGATAAACTGTTTGGCTTTTGCAACAGGTTTTTCCCTTTCAAGTTTTATCAGTATGGTTTTAATGTACCAAAGCTGAACCTGAGAGATAAGCGGGAATTCTGGTCCAAGGACTCTTTTGCCAAATACTTTTTTCAAATCCCGCCCAAGGAAATCTGAAAAATTATTCAGAAGCGATCTGTCTTTGTGCCTCACGCTTATTCTTATCAGCCTGCAAAAGGGCGGGTAATTAAAGGCTTTTCTTTCCTCAACCTGTGTCCTGAACATGTTCTTATAATCATGGTTCACTACAAGCCTGATAATCATGTTATCAGGATCGGAAGTCTGGATTACAACCTTACCAAGCTTCTGCCTTCGCCCAGCCCTGCCGCTTACCTGCTCCATCATCTGGAAGCTTCTTTCGTGAGCCCTGAAATCAGGATAATTAAGAAGATTATCGGCATTCAGTATGCCCACAACTGTAAGATTTTCAATATCGAGTCCCTTTGAAATCATCTGGGTGCCTATGAGAACGTCGATCTGCCGTTCTTCAAGGGCTTTAATCAACCGTTCAAATGAGTTTTTACCCTTTGTCGTATCCTGATCCATCCTGGCTACTCTGGCAGCAGGGAAAACAATCTTGATTTCATCCTCAATTTTTTCGGTACCGAATCCTCTGGCAGATAATCCCGGAGAGTGGCAGTTGCCGCATTGTGAAGGGATTGGGGTGGAATATCCGCAATAATGACACATCATTCTTCCTATGCCCTTATGATATGTAAGGCTTACAGCACATTGTATGCATTTGGGTATCCATCCGCATTCCGGACATTCAATATAAGGAGAAAATCCTCTCCTGTTCTGAAAAAGAATAACCTGTTCGTTGTTAACCAAGGCGTTATCTATTGCTTCAAGCAACTGAGGAGTGAAATGTGAGACCATAAGTTTTTTCCTGTATGCCTCACGGGAATTCGCTAAAATGATTTCAGGCAGTTTGATCGACCCGTATCTTTCATTCAGTTCTACCAGACCATATTTACCTGACAATGCATTATTATAACTTTCAATTGATGGTGAAGCTGATCCGAGAATTGTTTTTGCCTTATGCAGTCCGGCCAGAATAATTGCTGAATCGCGCGCATGATACCTGGGAGCAGGATCGTGCTGTTTAAACGATCCATCCTGCTCTTCGTCCACAATTACCAGTCCAAGGTTCCGGAATGGAAGGAAGAGAGCTGATCTGGCACCAAGAATAAGCTTGTATTCTTTCATTGGATCTGCTCCTGCTACCCGGTTCCAGATTTCAACTTTTTCCGGATTGCTGAATCGTGAATGATAAATACCTGCAACTGCACTGAAATGTCTGTTCAGACGCTTAATAATCTGGGCAGTCAGCGATATTTCAGGCAGAAGGTAAAGCACCTGTCTGCCCTTCTTCAACTGGTCCTCGATAAGATGAATATATATTTCAGTCTTCCCGCTCGATGTGACTCCATGCAATAAGGAGATGTCCTTGTCCCTGAAAATTTCTGTTATGGCGTTAAGGGCGGTTAGCTGAGCTTGACTTAGTTCCTTTAAAGGCTCAGCTGGTAATCCTGCATCTGTCAGCCTTCCGGTCTCCAGAGTCTGCAATGATAAAATCTTCTTTTTTAAAAGTGCTTCAATACTCCCGGGCGATGAATGGGTTTCCTTCAAAAGAGAAGATTTCCTTACAGGTACAATCCGGCCGTTTTCTGTGTATCCGCTTAGACTCAGATAGGCTGTAAGCAGATTATACTGTTTGGGAGCTTTAGCAAGTTTGTCAAGGATGGCATTTAACTCATTGTCCGTAAAATCTGTAGAGAGCCTGACAAATATTTCTTCCCTGGGTTGATATTTTTCCTGAACCGGTACAGAAGTCACCCCTTCAAGACAAAGATCGGATGGTAAGGCGGCTTTCATTACCTCACCAATGCTGCACATATAATACTCTGATATCCATGACCAGAGCTTAAGCTGAACTTCATTCACTACCGGAAAGGGATCAAGGACTCTGACTATTGATCTGGTGTCAATTCCGGAAGGGGAATCATCATGGGTCCTATAAACTATTCCTGAATAGAGTTTCTTTTTACCAAATTGCACCAGGATCCTGGAACCCGGGAAAATCTTGTCAGTCAACTCATCAGGAATCAGGTATGTGAACGTTCCTTTGACTGCAAAAGGTAAAATAATATCAGCAAAATGATTATCCATCATCTTAATAAGCTGTCTGCAAAATAAGAAACTAAATCGACTTTAAGAAACTTGACATAACCGTCAGCAGATGGTCTTTCCTGATCGGTTTAATGAGGCATGCATCGCATCCGGCCTCAAGGATAATGTCTTTATCATCTTCAAAGATGAAAGCAGTCTGTGCAATGATTGGAATGTCTTTACGTATTTTCCTTATCTCTTTGGTAGCCTCAATCCCATTCATCTCAGGCATCTGCATATCAAGAAGAACTACATCAATAGTTGGTGTGTTTTTTACTATTTCCAGGGCTTCAATCCCTGACCTGGCGGTTAATGTTTTTATCCCTGTATCGCTCAGGACCCGGTTAAGATAAAGCAGTACATCTTTATTGTCATCAACGAGAAGACAAATTTTATAAGAGATCTCGATGCGATACCATTTCCTGCTTATCATAAAATGAACCTTGAAGATTATTTTGGTCTGAACGCTTCTCATGGTTTGCGGCATAAGCGAAGATTTAG
>JBGPAF010000092.1:0-6362 GCA_041480535.1 Bacteroidia bacterium | reverse complement strand
ATAGATATGAAGATCAGTGCCGCATATTGCAGACTTCTTAACTTTTATTATAACATCATTGAGCCCTGGCTCCGGAACAGGAACCTCTTCCATCCAGATACCCTTTTCAGGTCTGGCTTTTACAAGAGCTTTCATTTTCTTCATGTGTACCAATTTTAAAAGCAAAATTAATATAAATATGTATTCTTGTCTGGATAGATTTGTCATAAGGGTTGATTTTATTTGTTCGACCATGAGTTAATGGGAACTTGATTTTTTACCCCCTTCCCGGCCTTCCCCCACGGGGGAAGGAGATTCTTTACATTTCCCCCTTGGGGGAAAATGAAAGGGGGTTTTTCCATCAGATAAAGTGAAGGTTTTGTTACCTCAATTATTAAGTACTACATGGCTATTGGGATAGAAGTAAAAAGATATTGAAGGTTTAGCTATATTTGTATAAATAACAGATAAAAAAGATCATGCCGCAGGTAAGAGTACGTTTTGCACCAAGTCCGACCGGTCCACTGCATATTGGCGGCGTCCGGACCGCTCTTTACAATTACCTTTTTGCCAGAAAACTTAAGGGAACATTAATTCTGAGGATTGAAGACACTGACCAGACGAGATTTGTAGAAGGAGCTGAAGAGTATATTATGGATTCGATGAAATGGTGCGGACTGGTTTTCGATGAGGGAATCAATGAAGGAGGAAACTGCGGGCCTTACAGGCAAACCGACAGGAAACATCTCTACAGGCAGTATGCAGATATGCTGTTCGATAGTGGTCATGCATATTATGCATTTGATTCGCCGGAAGAACTGGATGAATTGAGAAAAAAATCCGAGAAAGAAGGAAAAACCTTCATCTATAATGCGGGAGTAAGGGAAAAGCTCAGCAACTCGATTTCACTGAGCGATGTGGAGTGGAATGCAAAGCTTGACAGGGGCGAACCTTATGTAATCAGGTTCATGATGCCTCACGATGAGGATATCCATGTTGATGACATTATAAGGGGACATATTGTTGTCAATACCGGCACCCTTGATGATAAGGTATTGTTCAAATCTGATGGCATGCCGACGTACCACCTTGCAAATATTGTCGATGACCATCTGATGGAAATTAGTCATGTTATTCGCGGTGAAGAATGGCTCCCTTCGCTCCCTCTTCATTTCATGGTTTACCGTGCATTTGGCTGGAATCCGCCCGCCTTTGCACATCTGCCTCTTTTGCTGAAACCCGACGGGAAAGGTAAATTAAGCAAACGCGACGGAGATAAACTGGGATTTCCGGTATTCCCCCTGTTCTGGCCTTATGGAGAAAAAGCAAGAGGTTACAGGGAAGAAGGATATTACTCCGAAGCATTTATAAATATGCTTGCCCTGCTCGGCTGGAATCCCGGAACTGAACAGGAGATCTTTTCGATGGATGAGCTTATTGATGCTTTTTCGCTCGAAAGAGTCGGAAAATCAGGATCACGGTTTGATCCTGAAAAAGCTAAATGGTTCAATCATCAGTATCTTCAGAAAAGAACAAATAATCAGCTCGCCCTCGAATTCAGGGAATTTCTGAGAGCGAAAGGTTATCATGTCGATATTGTCCGTCTTGAAATGCTTGTCGGACTCGTCAAAGAGAGAGTAAGCTTTGTCAAAGATATCTGGGAACAGACTGATTTCTTCTTTAAAGCTCCTGAGGAATATGATCCTGAGGCAATAAAAAAAAGATGGCAGGAGAATACTTCCGCGGTGTTAAAAGAACTGATTCCTGTTCTTCATGATGTAGCTGATTTTACAGTGCCTGCAACGGAATCAGCTGTCAAATCATGGATTGAGAGCAAAGGATATAATACAGGCGCTGTAATGAATGCCTTGCGGCTTGTAATAGTCGGCACACTCCGTGGCCCACAAATGTTTGACATCATAAGCTGGATAGGCAAGGAAGAGACCATAAAGCGTATTGAAAAAGGACTTTTTGTAATCGGAAAATAATCCAATGAATCTTCCTGAACCTGGTGAATATATTGATATTCATACGCATGACTCAAGTCCTGCGGGGGGCATTTTTGCAGTTGAAAACCTGATGGCACATGAGAACATTCAGCCTGAAAACATAACTGCCAGGGCATTTACAGCCGGAATTCATCCATGGCACCTGAATGTAAATAACAGGGAAGAACTTTTGAAATATGTTCGTAAAGTCTCAGACAATCCGAATCTGATAGCCCTGGGAGAAGCAGGTTTTGATAAGCTGAAAGGTCCCTCAATGCAACTTCAGAGATCAACATTTGAAGAGCAGGTAACGATTGCAATTGAGAAACAGAAGCCATTAGTTATTCATTGTGTAAGGGCGTGGGATGAACTGTTGGCGGCTCATAAAAACATGAAACCGGCAACACCATGGCTGGTTCATGGATTCAGGGGTAAAAAGGAGCTTGCATTACAGCTGATTAAAAGGGGTATGTTTCTTTCTTTCTGGTTCGATTTCGTGCTGCGGCCCGAATCGGCAGATCTTCTCAGATTCCTGCCCAAAGAGAGAATCTTTCTTGAAACCGACGGGGCTGATGTGGATATAAAAAGTATTTATGGCAAAGTCGCTAATGATTTGGGGTGTTCTGAGGAGGAATTGAAATCGATTATACATTCAAATTTTGCAAAGTTGTTTAAGTCAGAACAATATGACTGAATGGCTTTCCAGAACGGAGTTACTTCTCGGAAGCGAGGGGTTAAAGAAGCTTCGGGCTTCCAACGTCCTGGTGGTTGGTTTAGGTGGAGTGGGGGCCTATGCAGCAGAAATGATCTGCAGGGCAGGAGCGGGGAAAATGACAATTGTCGATGGGGATACAGTACATGCCTCCAATCGTAACAGGCAACTGCTTGCTCTTGAAAGCACCGAGGGAAATGCCAAAGCCACGATCATGGGACAAAGGCTGAAGGATATTAATCCGGAACTCGATCTGACAGTAATTAATGAGTTTATAAAGGATGAAAGAATGATTGAAATCCTGAATCTGGATTTCAGTTACATAGTTGATGCAATTGACACCCTGTCCCCTAAAGTGTTTCTTATATACCACGCAGTAATGAAAAAAATTCCTGTTGTCAGCTCGATGGGAGCAGGCGGGAAATTTGATCCGGTAAGAATATCCGTAAATGATATTTCGCAGACAACCGATTGTTCACTGGCGAGGATATTAAGAAAACGGCTTCACCGGTTAGGCGTACGGGAAGGAGTGACTGCTGTCTATTCCCCCGAAGTTATTGATAAGAAAAAGGTGGTACCTGCTGTCGGTGAACAGAATAAGGCATCAATAGTCGGGACTGTTTCCTATATGCCTGCGGCATTCGGAATTGCATGTGCTTCGGTTGTGATCCGCGATATCGCTGGAATTCCAAGATGACCTCATCCCCCATTATTTCTCTTAAAGATGAAATAAAACGGGATTCCAACCAGAACTGTGAGCAACGCTATTGAAGATTCAACAGGTCTCTCAAGGAATGACAGGACAAGTATAAGCAATCCTGCTGCTATGTATATTATCTGAGTCATGGGGAAGCCCTTTGTCCGTAAAGCTTCAGGATTGGTTTTTCTTAATTTCCAGATACCCATTACTGCAAGAACAGGAAAGATCCCAAGAGCAAATCCCATATAAGTAAGGACCTGCTCGAACGTTCCTGACAGAACAAGTACTACTGAGATAAGGCACTGCAGCAGAATGGAATTGGAAGGGACCTGAAATTTTTTGTGAATTCTGGCAGCTGATTTGAAAAACAGGCCATCTTTTGCCATTGAATAATAAACCCTGGGGCCGATAATTATGAAAGCACTGAGTGATGAGAACAACGCAAAAGCTATAAGGATTGAAAATAAGACTTCAGCTGATTTCCCGAAGAGATTTCCCATGGCCAGGCCGCCAACGGAAATCACTCCTTTCATGGCCTCCGGTTCAATAGCATAAACGTACAAAATGTTAAGGCCCAGGTAAAGTATCACAACTATAATGGTTCCATAGATCAGCGACCGGGGAAGATTCCTTGCCGGATTCTTTATTTCGGCACCCAGATAGGTTGAGGCGTTCCATCCGCTGTAGGCGAACATTATCCACATAAGCGACAAACCAATCGTTTTCCATCCGGCCAGGCCTGAAGGGAGAGTGCCTCCTCCGGCAAAGTTTGAAAAATCTCCCTTACCAGATGAAAATCCAGCTGTTAATAAAATAACAATAAGCAGAACCTTAAGCAGGGTAAGTACATTTTGGATCCGTGCTCCATATTTAATGCCGCGGTAATGGATAAATGTAAATATCAGTATAACGGAGACAGCAAGGCTCTTTTTAGTCAGTCCGGGTCCCATTATTCCGGCATCCTGCAGCCAGACTGCAAAGCCCGGGACAGCTCTTGTAAAATATTCGCTGAATCCAAGCGCAGAAGCCGCAATCGGAGCAGAAAAACCAACAATAAAAGATACCCAGCCGCTCAGAAAACCAAAAACCGGATGATATAATTTTGAAAGAAACAGGTATTCTCCACCGGAACCAGGCATTGCTGCTCCCAGTTCTCCATATGAGAGGGCTCCGCAGAGTGCAATGATCCCGCCTGCAGCCCATAGGATCAGCATAAGAACAGGATCGTTCAGCCCCGAAAGTAAAAGGCCGGAAGTCGTAAATATTCCTGCACCGATCATGTTGGCCACAACAATATTGGTAGCGGGAAAAAGACCCAGCTTTCTCTCCAGTTTTTCTTCCCCCATGATCTGGTTACTTACTTTCAGCTCTTTTGTAACTTATCGACATTCCGCTTCCGGCTGTGCTGACAGTTGTCTCGTAGTTTTGCAGGCTTCTGACATATTCATAAAAAGCAGCAGTACCTCCCTGGCTGCCGTAACCTCCACGATTTCTCCCTGAGATATTGTGAGCTGTAAAACACCCTCCGACCATAAGTTTAGGGTCTATTTCAATAAAATAGTTTTTATACCAATCCTTGTCTGCGTCGCTGAACACAAAATCGAAAGGACCTTTCAGTTCTTTTACAAGCTTGTGTGCATCGGCCAGCCTGGCGTCAATATATTCCGACAGTCCGGCTTTTTTGAAATTCTCACGTGCGGTTTTATACCGCTCTTCATCAATTTCTATTGTTATAAGTTTACCACCCGTTTTGCTGAGAGCCCAGGCAATCCATATTCCTGAATGGCCTGTTGAAGTACCTATTTCAAGCGCAGATTTATAGTTCCCCTTGATAATCAGATCGTAAAGCAGCTGGCCGTCAACCGCCGGGATATTCATGTCGTACCATTGCCGCGAATGATCGTTAAGGAACTTTCTTACTTTTTCATCAAGTGCATTATTCGATATGCCTGATTGTGCTTTAACTGTATTTATGAAAGAAGCAGAGCTTACAATTACAATTGCTGCAAGAGCTATGCGAAATATCCTTTTCATGATCCTGATTTTTGATTATTGTCCATACAAAAACTGAGCCGCATCAATTATTAATAATTATAACCTGAAATATATCACTTTCATTTTACAAATCAATTACAATTCTTTTCATAACTTTCCATATATAATAAAGATCATAGATTCATTTTGGTTTTAGCGTTTATGAGAAATGAGCCCGGGATCAAACATGTGAACATTATTATTGGTGCATTGGCTTTTATAACTGTAGCCATTCATCTCATTTTTTCCTATAATCTTGAGTTTCACCGCGATGAGCTTCTGTACTTTTCTCTTGGACAGCACCCGGCATTTGGTTATGCAACAGTACCTCCTTTGACAGGATGGGTAGCCTGGGTGATGCAAAATATTTTCGGATATTCTCTATTTGCAGTCAGGTTTTTTCCCGCATTATTGGGCGGGCTGATGGTTTTTCTGATATCAGCTCTTGCTAAGGAGCTGGGAGGATCAGATTATTCCAGGATACTGGCAGCTATAGGCATTATAATTTCAATTTTTGGCTTAAGGACCTTCCTTTTATTTCAGCCGGTCCACATCGACCTGATTTTATGGACTTTCTGTTTTTACCTGGTAGTAAAATTCATTAACACATCATCCGGCAAATATCTTATCCTGCTTGGGATAACAGCAGGTCTGGCTTTACTGAATAAATACCTTATTGGGATATTATTTTTCTCATTTCTTATAATAATCCCATTTACACACTACAGGACGCTTTTCAGAAACAGGAAATTCTGGTATGGTATTCTGGCAGGAATTATTGTTTTCTCTCCTAACTTAATATGGCAGATAGTAAACGGTTTGCCGGTAATTAGTCATTTTTCTGAACTTAAGAGGACTCAGCTTGTGAATGTTGATCAGGGTGCCTTTTTAATTGAACAGCTTATAATGCCGGGAGCTGCTTCGATCCTTACTGTTGCAGGTATCATTT
>JBGPAF010000091.1:0-6367 GCA_041480535.1 Bacteroidia bacterium | reverse complement strand
TATCTCGTCAAAAAGGTCGGTCCCCACTGAATTAATAAGGACTGCAGACTCTTCGAGGGTAAGCCGGCGCTTATCAAGCGATTTGGCAATAACTTCTCTTACCCTGGTCTTATCCGGTTTTACATTATTGATCAGGTTCCATATCTCTTCCGGATCAATGAATGGTTTCATTCGCTGATCGGAGATACTCAATTTTTCAGGTGAAAAATGCATTTTAATACAATTATTTTGTTGTGCAAATATAGTGATAAAAGAGGCAGTGCGTCCAAGAGGTTTATCAGCTGTAATCAGTAAATCAGCTCCGATATTTCTGTTTTGGCTGCTTTAAGCCAGCGTGCAGAATCGGATTGATCTGAAAGATTAATAGATCCATGGATCCTTTTATGGAAGAAGATTATTGAATCCAGATTATATTTAATGGGGTCTCCGTCCAAAATACTTAACAGAACCTCTTTCTTTCCGTCTGATGTTTCATTTATTATAGCCATTCCCTTCGAATTGCTGGTACATCTTTTAAAAGATATTGCATAAAGACCGGGGGCAGGCAGAAGCTTACATTCTTCGGTCAGGGGAACTTTCGCCAGATTGATCTCATAAAAGTTGTTCCGGTAATGATACTTCTCAGGCTTTCCCATAACAATATAGTAATGATCGAGATACGCATTGGCCTTCTGTATGAATCCTTCTTTTATGGCCTGCCGGATCTTTGTCGAGCTTACGGTCTCATGCTGTACCTCCTGTTCAGGTATCTCTTCCACTTCAAAATTATATTTTTCGCGCATCTCCCAGAGCTGCCTGTAATCGCCTTCCTGGTTAAAACCGAAATGGTGATTGAAACCTGCCACAATAACTTTTGCCTTCAGTATCCCATGCAGGTAATCTCTCACAAATTGTTCACTGGTGATTTTTGAAAATTCCCTGGTAAAGTTGATTATGATAATATTGTCGAGACCGGCTTTTCTTAAAAGTTCGAGCTTTTCTTCCTGAGAATTAATCAATTTCAGACCTTTACCAGCTGTTTTGGGATATAATACTTTCCTTGGGTGAGGATCGAAAGTTATAAGGACCGATTCTCCATCGTACTTTTCGGCAAGCATTTTAAGACGGTTAAGTATCGTCTTGTGACCTATATGTACGCCATCGAATGAACCTGTCGTTACAACCGGATTGCGTATTATTGATGCTTCCTCAAAGCTTCTGAAAATCCTCATGGCAAAACCATCTAAAGACTAAAGTTTGCTTCCCTTGACAAAATATGCTACTTTTTCGATTGAGGTAATCATATCATATTCCTCAAGAAAAACATCCGACGGGACATTCAGTGGCACAGTTGTAAAATTCAGTATACCTTTTATTCCGTAACGGACTGTTTCCTCAGCGATATCCCTTGCAAAGTCGGCCGGGACTGTCAGAATCGCAATCTGAATTTTAAGTTCATTAATTACATTTCCCAGATCATTATAAGGATAGCATCTGACACCTGAAATGACTTTGTTAATTTTCTGAGGATCATTATCAAACGAAGCAACAAGGTTAAGCTTTGATCTCTTTCCCTTAAAATAACCTGCGAGTGCTCTTCCAAGATTACCTATTCCGACAATGGCGACATTCATGCCCTCATCCGTATCAATTATTCTGCTTATTGTATCAATAAGTTCCTTAACGTCATATCCTTTTCTCTGGACGCTCGAATAACCGATAAGCATCAGATCACGCCTGACCTGGACAGCTGTAATGTGAAGCCTGGCAGCCAAATCGTGGGAAAAGATAAAATTCCTGTTTTCACTAAGGCATGCCAGAAGAGTTCTTCTGTACTCACTAATCCTTTCTACGGTTTTTCCAGGTAATGCAGTCATGATGATCAGATAATGTTAATTGTTTTTTTTCGGAAGACAAACTGTAAAAGTCGTACCAACATCCGGGACGCTGTCAACGGAGATAGTGCCATTATAAAGTTCAACAACTTTTTTAACTATTGAAAGACCAAGACCGCTTCCGCTTATGTTCTTGGTCTTTTCATTTTTAATTCGGACGAACTCTGAAAACAGGTTTTCCTTGTCTGTTTCATTGATTCCGATACCGGTGTCTGAGAAAATTAAGATTACTTTGCTCTCATCCTCATCAATAATTATGTCGGCTTTTCCGCCCCGCCTGTTATATTTAACTGAATTTGAGATCAGGTTATTAAATATTATTTCCATGTCGGTAGGATCAGCCATTAATACAGCATCTGATTTAATGGCCAGATTTACTGACACTTCCATCTGGATTGCATAGGGTCGGACAGTGACGATAGCATTGGATGCGATATTTGAAAGGTTTACCTCCTCGATCTTTTCCTCTTTTCGCTCAAGCCTTATCTTGGTAAAATCAAGAAGGTCCATAATGAGGTTCCTCATTCCCTGAATCCTCTGAAGCGATCGTTCAATCGGTGTGGCATAGTCTTCGATCCTGTCGCCCGATTGTTTTTCCTGCATCATTCTAAGATAACCTTCAATAGCGTTAAGGGGGGCTTTTAGTTCATGTGACAATACCGACAGGAACTGGTATCTGATCTTTTTCCCTTCCTGATTCATCTTGTGGGTGATCCGTTTCAGATACTGCTGCTTTGTGATATTTTCAATGCTCGATTTAAGCTCCTGAGGTGTAAAAGGTTTGGGAATGAAATCGGTAGCCCCGAACTTATGGGCTTTTAATGCTACATCGAGTGAGGCATAGGAAGTGATCATTGCCACAACAATATCATACTTTTTATTCCTGACATACTCAAGGACATCAATCCCCTGAATGCCTGGCAATTTATTATCCAGAAGGAGTATATCAGGCTTATCCCTGTCGATTATTGCTATTCCGTCTTCACCTGTACCTGCTTCCAGAACCTCATATGTATAATCCTCATCCATAAATGGATAATTAACCTGGAAGTTGTTCAGGATCCGGGAGACTCCTGATCTGATACCAGGTTCATCATCAATAACAAGTACTTTTAAAACAGCCATTTCATATCTTTAAAAGTTTCATTATCTCCTGGTCGAGCTGTTCTGCCCTGATACCTTTTTCAAGATATTTATCAGCTCTGATCCATGATTTCTCGGTCTCAGAATCAAGACTGAAAGAGATACCGGTTTCGTGGGCCACAGCAGTTGCAAGGATCACCGGTACATCAGGATATTTCCTCTTTATCTTGTAACAGAGGATGAATCCGCTGTCGTCGCTCTCCATCATAAGGTCAAATATTGCCAGGCTGGGTTTGAATTTCGAAATGACCGCTTCCGCCTCAGCCTGACTTTCGACAGCAACTGTCTTATATCCTGCTCTCTCAAGATTTGATATTGTCTGAAAAAGATAATCAGGATCATCATCCGCCACAAGAATCGTAAAATCGCTTTTTCTCATTCCTTTCTTCTTGGTAAAATTATTTTAAAACTAGTTCCGGTTGGTCCTTTCGAAGCATCTGTATTGGAATCAACACTAATCTGCCCTTTATGCATTTTAACAATTCCATAAGCTGTTGCCAGTCCCAGACCTGTACCATGACCTATCCCCTTGGTTGTAAAAAAGGGTTCAAAGATCTTTGATTTATCCTCTTCCTTTATTCCGGTACCCGTATCCCTGATAGTGATCGATACATCTCCAAGTGTATCTTCAAGAATTATATCTATTGTTCCACCATCAGGCATTGCATCGATAGCATTTTTAACCAGGTTTGTAAGAACCTGGGTCATCTGCTCACTATCGAGCATAGCGTCGGGACTGGTTGTTTTGTCGGAGATAGTTATTTTAATATTCTCCGGAACAATAACGCTTTCAATACTGTGATTAGCCAGGTCCCTGATACTTATAAGCTGATGATTGACCTGGTTTTTGCGTGCAAAATTAAGGAGTCCTCCAACTATCTTTTTGCATCTTCCTGCCTGTTCGACTATCAGTTTCAGATCTTCTCTTACCGGAGCATCAGCAGGACTCTCATCAAGGAGTATATTACTATACATGATTACCACTCCGAGAGGGTTGTTCAACTCATGAGCAATTCCAGCCGAAAGCTGACCCATATGTGCCAGTTTTTCAGACTTTTTAAGGGCCTGTTTCATTGAAGAGAGCTTTTCATTCGACAATGCCAGATCCTGAACTGATTTATGCAGTTTTTCAATTGTGTATGGCAGGCACATTTCGACCTCTGCAAGACCTTTTTTGATGGCAATTGCATGTTCGATACAGCTTTCGTATCCGCAAGCACCGCAATCAAGCTGGTCCTTTTTGGTAATCTTTCCCATTGAAGCAAGCACCTCTGTTAATCCGCTCTCATCAGCTGTTTCAGGACGAAAGTCTTCAGACCTGTGCCGGAACGAAAGATCAAGGCCTGAATATTCATCAAATTCCTTCTGCCAGCTTTCATTATCTATTTCCTTCATCTTGGTGTTTGCATATGAGCTTACCATGGCTCTGCGGTTATACTGCTTACCGTTCTTTGACAGTCCCGGTCCCATAATGCAGCCTTCGCAGCAAAGAAGCTCCATGTGCTGGTTCTTGATTAGTCCGGCTTCGAACTCCTTCAGGGCTCCCTGAAAATCGATTCTCCCCTCTGCGGCAATAATATTACCTGTAATTGCGTCGTCATTTATATTGGCTGTCTGAAGAAGCCCGCGCGTTACAGGGAAGATGGCACCCCTGCCTCCTACCGGCTGGTCGAAACCGGAAGGCGGGACATTTTCCGGCTTGATGTTGAACAGGTCAAACAGCTCCCTTAATTCGGTAAATGTTATAGCTTCATCAATTTCCGTACTCTCTGCCTTTTTCGCAACACATGGTCCTATAAACACAATTTTAGTATCATTTCCGTACTTTGCATGGACCACCCTGCTCATAGCAACCATCGGAGAGACTATTGGCGCCAGCTTATCCACCAGATCATGATGGTAGTGTTTTATATAGTTGACAATAGAAGGACAATCGGAGGAGATATAGTAATCTTTCTTTTCTTCTACAAGCTTTCTATATCTGTCAGCAACAAGGTCGGCGCCGAAAGAGACTTCAAGAACATTTTTAAAACCGATAGCCTTTATCATGCCAATAAGAATACTGTAATCGGTAAATTCCTGAAACTCGGCAGGAAAGCTTGGAGCAACAATGGCAACAGTATCTTTATAAGTTTCAAGCAGTTTTATAACGCGGTCGGTTGTATTCAGGAATACTTTTGCACCCTGACTGCATACCTTTGTACAGTTCCCGCATGCAATGCATCTTTCATCAATAACTTCTGCCTGGCCTCCCACGATACGGATTGCCTTGGCAGGGCACTCCCTGACGCAGGTGTAGCATGTACGGCAAAGCTCTTTTATTGTATAGACAAGCATAAATGACGGCTTAAAGGTTTGACGGTGTGACGGCGTGACGGCAGGACCGCACGACCGCACGACTGCAGGACTGCAAGACTATATGTGTTTTTACAGCAAAACATTCCTCTTTTCAAAATGAGTATAAAATATACCCTTATCTGATATTTCCTTATTTTCCTTTATTAGTTTGTCATAAAGATTTATAAGTGATGGCGATTTGCAGGGAAGGCTTATAGCTTCAGTTTCATCAGCCTGGTAGACCAGCTTTGCCCTGTTCTTCAGATCCTCTTTTGATGATATGAAAGGGAGACCGGCGCCATGAATACAACCGCCCTGGCATGTCATAACCTCCACCAGATCATATTTTGTCCCTGATTCCTGCGCTGACTTGAGCTTTTCAAGTCCTGTGAGGCCATCTATTACAGCCACTTTTACTTCATTTTCTCCGATCCGGATTGAACATTCCCTGAATGTTCCGGATGACCGGAGTTTCTTAAACACTTGCCTGTCAATCTCCTTACCTTCTGCTTTGTAATACAGCAGCCTTATAACTCCTTCAGTGAGACCTCCCGATACCTCGGCAAGAACAGCTGATGAACTCCTGCCTGATAATGGTTCATCGGCAGGTTCCTTTTCAATATTTGTAACATCAATGCCATTGAGCCTGATGAGCTTTGCCAGCTCCCGCACAGTCATCACAGAATCGACATCGCTGATACCCTTCCTCATCATACCGTCACGTCTGGCTTCATATTTCATTGCCATACAAGGCGTTACCGAAACAGAAAAGATCTGCTCAGGCTGGACGCCAAGCTGACCTGCGACCACTGTTTTTATTAGAATCCCTGCGATTTGCTGTGGGGACTTAACTGTCGAAAGCTTGGGAATGATGGAAGGGATAAATTGTTCAGCATATTTGACCCAGGCAGGACAAGATGATATATATAAAGGTGTATCTGATTTATTATCAATTCTTTCAGAAAGCTGATTTGTAATTTCGGTTATACTGATATCGGTTCCGGTACCCGTTG
>JBGPAF010000090.1:0-6382 GCA_041480535.1 Bacteroidia bacterium | reverse complement strand
TGCCGCTTATTCTTTCAGGATGCAGCAACCGGTACTATGCGGAAAAAGATTATCCCTCTGTGCTTAAGGTGGACTCTCATATTCATATCAACAGCGAGAAAGGATATTTTGAGGAACAGGCAATTGAGGATAATTTTATACTTATAACGCTGGGAGTCGATCACGGGGATTCGGTTACTGTCAGGCGTCAGCAGGAAAATGCAACTTTTTCGGCCAGGAAATATCCGGGCAGGGTTTTCTACGGACCCACTTTTTTATTCGATACAGCAGGCTGGGGAACTGATAACTGGAGCAATAAAGTGATTTCACAACTGGGGAACGATATTTCAGGTGGCGCCATTACTGTCAAAATATGGAAGAATGTAGGAATGACTTTGCGAGACAGATCCGGAAAATTCATAATGGTCGATGATCCTGGATTGGATCCGGTTGTTGAATTCATTAAAAGTAAGGGACTCCCGATTACCGGACATCTTGGTGAACCTAGAAATTGCTGGCTTCCGCTCAATGAAATGACTGTAAGCAGCGACAGCAGCTATTTTGCTGAACATCCTGAGTACCATATGTTCCTTCATCCTGAATACCCTTCTTATGAGGACCAGATAAATGCGCGTGATAATCTGCTTGAAAAGCATCCTGATCTGAAATTCATCGGATGTCACCTTGGAAGTCTTGAATGGAATGTCGATTCACTTGCAAAGCGACTGGACAAATTTCCGAACATGGCAGTGGATATGTCAGCAAGGATATGTCATCTGCAGTATCAGTCGGCAAAGGATCGCCAAAGAGTACGGGATTTTTGTATTAAATATCAGGACAGACTTTTATATGGCACCGATACAGGTGATAATGGAGAAGCAAATCCTGAAAGCTTCAGGAAAAACATACATGATACCTGGCTTGATGACTGGAAATATTTTACTTCAGAAAAAGAGATGACTTCGGATAAATTCAGGGGAAAATTTACCGGACTGCGTTTGCCGAAAGAAGTTGTGGATAAAATCTACAGAGGAAATGCAATTAAATTGTATAAACTTGGAATTAATGCAGGATAACCTCAAACTTTTTTTTGAAAAGATCAAATCGCTTGGTTTCTGGCGACGTGTTTTTGGCTGGAAGAAGATCAGGATATTAAGCTATGATGCTTATGATGAGTTTAATGGCATATTACAAAACATAAATAATCTTAACCTTGAGATAAGCAAAAGAGAAACCAGTATCAATGAGCTTAAAAAGAATAATGAAATATCTTCATTGAGAATTTCAGATTTGTTTTCATCAGCACAAAAGCTTGAAAGTAAGCTTACTATTTTTGAAAATGAACTTTCGCGCCTTAACAGGGAGAAAACAGAATTGTCAAATAAAATAGCAAAGTTTGAACAGGCCGATCAGACACGTACTGAAGAATTTCAAAAGAACGTTACAGCAGTAAATACAATACGTACAAGCCTGGAGAATGACAGGAACAAATTAAGCGATGACAGGGTAAGAGAGAAAGAGGAACAATTTGAAAAGATCAGACAGACCTGGCAGAATCATGAAGAAATCGTAAAGTCTGTACTTCGTAACATCTGCAGGAGTCACCTCATAGAATATGTTGAAAGCGTTCCGTTCAAAGGGAATCCAGATAATACAATTATGATTGCCGGGGAATATGTGATTTTCGATGCCAAAAGCCCGGCGGGCAATGACCTGGAAAATTTCCCCAAATACCTTAAAATTCAGACCGAAAGTGTTAAAAAATATGTTAAACAGGAAAACGTTAAAAGTGATATTTTTCTGGTAATTCCTTCAAATACCCTTGATGTAATAAGTCAGTTCTCATATAACATGGGTGACTATTATGTGTATCTGATAACAGTAGATTCGCTTGAACCGATAATACTTTCACTTAAAAAGATAGAGAATTACGAATTTGCCGAACAGATGACTCCCGATGAAAGAGAGAATATCTGTCGCATTATCGGGAAATTTTCCCATATCGCCAAAAGAAAAATCCAGATCGATTATTTCTTCTCCTATCAGTTTCTTGATATTTTATCAAAGTGTAATACAGACCTGCCTGTTGATATTTATAAGTCGGTACAGGAATTTGAGAAAGCGGAAAAACTTAATCCTCCCCAGGAAAAAAGAGCCAAACAGATACTGACAGATGAGATCATTGCAGAGAGTGAAAAGCTGGCAATTGAGGTTCGGGCAAAACTGACAGATAAAAAAGAAGATCCGGATTGAATTTTCCTTCAATTTGAAAAATCAGAATTTTATTCTTTCTTTTTAAATTATAATGCATTATCACAAAGATATTTTATATATTTACACGTGAAAGTACACGGGTAAGTAAAATATTTAAAATCCTGATTAATGAAAAGACTTCTTGTTATTATTATTGGACTCCTGTCAGTACTTCAGGCCTGCCAGACGAAGAATCAATCCAATGCCGGTACTGAAGCGGAGCTGCCATTTCACAAATGGGCACCTACTCCGCCGATGGGATGGAACAGCTGGGATTGCTATGGCCCAACAGTAGTTGAGGCTGAAGTAAAGGCTAATGCCGATTACATGGCAAAAAATCTCAAGAAATTCGGATGGGAATACATTGTTGTTGATATAAGATGGTTTATTGAAAACGATCATGCCGGTGGTTATAACCAGGATGATCCTGTTTATGTCCTTGACGAATATGGTCGTTTAACTCCGGCCCTGAACCGCTTTCCATCAGCAGCTAACAATAAAGGATTTAAACCGCTTGCCGATTATGTTCACAGTAAAGGCCTGAAATTTGGGATTCATTTAATGCGTGGGATACCGGTAATAGCTGTAAAGAATAATACCCCCATCCTAGGCAGTGATGCCAAAGCCCGGGATATTTATTCACCTGAAGGTCAATGCATGTGGCTGAGGGATATGTACACTATTGTAGCAGGTAAACCGGGTGCTCAGGAATACTACAATTCGATATTTAAGTTATATGCATCATGGGATATCGATTTTGTAAAAGTTGATGATCTTTCAGGACGCACAAAGGAGATTGAAATGATTAGAAAAGCAATTGATAATAGCGGCAGGCCGATTGTTATAAGCATTTCACCAGGCGGAGACAAGCCAGAAACGATTGAATTTCTCAAGAATAATGTAAATATGTGGCGGACAGCAGATGATTTCTGGGATAACTGGCAGGCACTTAAAAATCAGTTTACAATCCTTAACAGCTGGGCCGGACTTGGCGGACAAGGCTATTATCCTGACGGAGACATGCTGCCTCTGGGGAAAATCGGGTTAAGGGCTGAACGCGGAGAACCGCGTTGGACGGGATTTACGAAAGATGAGCAGTGCACTCTTATGACTCTGTTCTCAATTTTTCGTTCCCCTCTGATGTTTGGAGGTGACCTTCCAAGTAATGATGAATTTACGCTGTCATTGATCACCAACAAAGATGTTCTGAATGTAAATCAGCATAGTATAAACGGTAAACAACTTTTCAGGGAGAATGACCATATTGCATGGACCGCTGATGATCCAAAAACAGGTGATAAGTACCTGGCCATTTTTAATACATCCGATACATTAAGTGTCGCTGAAATAACTGTAAATTTTGAACAGCTTGGTTTAACAGGGCCCCATACTGTTAAGGACCTGTGGACCGGTGAAAAGCTCGGAAAGTTTACGGGCTCATTTTCACGGACAATTAACCGTCATGGAGCAGGTCTTTACAGAGTGCATTAAAATAGTATCAAAAGATAACTCCATTATGATAAATATAAGGCAGTCAGATATCGCCAAAAAACTTAATGTATCAAGGATTACAGTCTCGAAAGCTTTGCGGGATCATCCTGATATTTCTAAGGAAATGAAAGAAAAGGTTCTTAAGGCTGCAAAAAAGATGGGATATGTGCCTAACCTGATAGCAACACAGCTAAATACGAGAAGGACCTTTACAATTGGTATCGTGGTTCCGGACCTTGAGAACAGTTTTTTTGCGTTCGTAGTTGATAGTATGATAGACTTTGCCACTGAAAAGAAATATCATGTAATTCTTACTGTTTCGCGTGAAAAAGAAACAATTGAACAACAAAATATCGAAAATCTGATCGGCATGCGTGTCGACGGACTCCTTGTTTGTTTATCACAGGAAACAAAAGACAGAGATATATTTTCCAGGGTCAAGAGGATGAAAATACCAATGGTCTTTTTTGACAGGGCTTTTGAGAAAATGGGTTTTCCGGTTGTAGTTTTTGATGACAAAGCCGGAGCGCTGAATGCTCTTGATCAGGTAATTGGCTCAGGATATACCCGGATTGCTCATTTTGCCGGTTATTCGTCAGTTAATATCGGGAAACGGAGGACTGACGGATATAAATCAGCACTTAGAAAACACAGGCTTCCTCTGCGCAAGAACTGGATTTTTGAAGGAGGATTTGAGTTTAATGACGGTTACGATTCCTTTTTGAAACTATTTCGACAGGGAGAATTACCTGAAATAGTTTTTACTGTAAACGACAGGGTTGCTCTTGGTGCTTACAAAGCAGCAAGTGAATGCGGAATAAAAATCCCTTCTGAGATAGGAATTTTCGGATATGGATTCAATGAAACAACCGATATGTTCAACCCACCACTTACGGTAGTTAACCAGGATCCGAGGAAGATGGGACAGCAGTCAATTGCACTCTTGTTTAATATGATTGATAATAATGTAACCGGTAAACCGGCTGATATTAATATTGAGGAAGAATTTTTATGGAAGAAATCCATACTGAGAAAAGGGAAGAGTAATAAAAAATTATAGGACTTTAAATTTGAAGTTATGAAAAAGATTTTAGTTGCTGGTGCCGGAGGCTTTATCGGCGGACATCTTGTAAAAGAGCTTGTTAAAAAGGGAAGTCAGGTCAGAGCCGTTGATATCAAACCATTGAATGAATGGTATCAGGTTTCCACTGAAGCTGATAACCTGGTTCTGGATCTGCGGCTGAGAGAGAATTGTTATCGGGCTGTCAATGGATATAATGAAGTATTCAACCTCGCTGCTGACATGGGCGGAATGGGATTCATTGAGAACAATAAGGCTGCCTGTATGATCAGTGTGCTTATCAACACTCACCTTTTAATTGCCTCAAAAGATTGTGGTATTGACAGATTCTTTTATGCCTCGTCGGCTTGTGTCTATAACGGTGAAAAACAGACTGATCCCAAAAATCCAGGACTTAAAGAATCTGATGCTTATCCTGCACTGCCCGAGGATGGATATGGATGGGAAAAACTCTTCAGTGAACGTATGTGCCGCCACTTCTCAGAAGATTTCGGATTAATAACCAGAGTAGCCAGATTTCATAATGTATATGGACCGCACGGAACTTATGACGGAGGAAGGGAAAAAGCTCCTGCCGCCATCTGCCGTAAGGTAATTGAGGCCGGAATAAAGCATAAGAAAGAGATAGAAATATGGGGCGATGGACTTCAGACCAGGAGCTTCATGTATATTGATGACTGCATCAAAGGAGTACAGGACATTATGTACAGTGAAATAAAAGAACCAATAAACCTGGGAAGCAGTGAAATGGTGTCAATCAATGAACTGGTTGATCTTGTTGAGGATATTGCCGGTTATAAGCTTAAAAGAACCTATGATCTTAAGGCACCGAAAGGTGTAAGGGGCAGAAACAGTGAAAACACCCTTATAAGAAAATATCTTGGATGGGAACCATCAATACCTCTGCGTGCCGGGTTAAAGAAAACTTATGACTGGATAAGCGAGCAGATGGTTGAAGAAAGCAGAAGGTTAAAAGGAACAAACCGCTATAATAGATAACTATCATCAGTAGAAGAATAATAAAAATGAAGTTACCTTACAGGTTATGTCTTGCTGGCGGATGGATAGATCAGCCATGGATTTCGGAAATACATCCCGGATCAGTTGTGGTAGCTCAAATCTGGCCAACCTTGAATTTTAATGACAGGTCGGGTCTGGCAACAAGTTCCAGAAATGTTGGAATTAAGCTATGGGGTGACAGATACCCTGATGGCGATCATGAACAGAATGCCAGATTGCTTTTCGGTGCTGAAAATCCCCCGGGGAAAAAATATATTTCAGGTTCACAGGATCATATTGGCCTTTTGTATCCTGGAATTAACAGGCTTTATTACAATGGTGGTTACTGGCCTGAAAAAATAGAATCAACCATAGATAAAGAAATATGCGACTGGCTTTCAGATGTTCTTTGGCTCGTACCTCTTGAGCCTCGCCCTCAGGGATATGATCCTTTAAAAATAATGCATCTAGATAAACCTTTAATAAAAGAGCTTGGCGAATCAGGAGAGAGATGCTGGCAATCAATCCTTAAAAAAAATACAAACGGGTTAGGTAAAGCGATGAAAGAAACCTTTCTAT
>JBGPAF010000089.1:0-6408 GCA_041480535.1 Bacteroidia bacterium | reverse complement strand
TATTTTAAATGAACTTGCGGGCAGGAAATGTATTGAGCTCTCAAGTACTATGGGAGAATTAAGTACTTCAGGATTAAGCGGATCAAAAATAGTAAATGATGTTTTTAAATACGTTGCTGAAAATTTCCAGAGAAAAATCACATTAGGTACCGCAGCATCAATAGCGAATATGCAAAAGGCAGCGTTCTGCAGGTATTTCAAGCGCAAAACAAAGAAGAAATTTTCAGAATTTGTTAATGAGATCCGTATCATGCATGCAAGAAAACTGCTGACCGAAACAGATGAGATGGTTAAGGAAGTTGCTTATGAATGCGGTTATGAGAGCAACTCATATTTTAACAGGCAGTTTAAAAATTCCTGCAGCATGTCACCCTTTGATTTCAGGAAAAATATCAGGCAGGAATGAAACTTAGAAAATGATAAAATTTCGACTTTTTCCAGTGTTTTGTTTCAACCTTAGCAATATTGGATATAAGATCCTGAACTTTGGTAAAATCAAATTAAAAATCAGGAAACACAATGAAAAGAAGTGAAGTAAATGCCATAATTACTGATGCGAAGAACTTTTTCGCGATCCGGAAATTCATGCTGCCTGAATGGGCTCACTGGTCTCCTGACAAATGGGAAGGAGCTTATGAGAAATGCTCAGAAATAGTTGATAACAAGCTTGGTTGGGATATTACCGATTTTGGCGGTGGTGATTTTTACAAAAAGGGACTGACTCTTTTCACTATAAGAAACGGAAGCTGGCAGAAAAAAAATAAGATGTACTGTGAGAAGATAATGATTGCAGGTGAGGAACAAGTTACTCCAATGCATTTTCACTGGAACAAAACCGAAGATATTATCAACAGGGGCGGAGGCAACCTTGTCATGGAGCTCTACCGGGCAACGCCTGATGATAAGCTGTCTGGTGATCCTGTAACCGTTAGCATTGATGGGGTTCTTGTGACAACAAGAGCAGGAGAACCACTTGTACTGAAACCCGGACAAAGCATTTGCTTCACTCCCGGATTGTATCACAGGTTTTATGGTGAAAAAGGGAAAGGCAGGGTTCTTATAGGAGAAGTTAGTATGGTAAATGATGATGAAAATGACAACAGGTTTTACGACAAAGTGGGACGATTCCCGGATATAGAGGAAGATGTCGAACCTGTTCATCTTCTGGTAAATGATTATTTAAAATATTTATAGACGTTATAGGAATCACAATTTGATATGACTGATAAGATCAAAGTATCGGGGGCAGGATGCTGTCTTGTCGACATGTTGTATAATAATGTCGATTTCAAAAGTGATGCAATCCGTAAATATCTTTCAAAAGAACGCGGAGACGGTGGACTAACCCCGGGAAAGCTTGTTTTTCAGGAAGAGTTTGAAAAATACTGTGGTATTACGCTTGATAACTTCATTAATGGAATTACCGGCGGAAGAAAATATGATAAAATAAATGTCGGAGGTCCTTCAATAGTTTCTTTGATCCATGCAGCACAGCTTGCTGACAGAGAGAAGTGTGAGGTTCGCTATTATGGAAGAGCAGGGAATGATATAAATGGTAAGTATCTTATTTCATCTCTCGGAAAAACACCTGTAGTGCTAAAAGATTTTAAGCTTCTTGAAAACCGGACTCCTTCAACTCTTGTGTTATCAGATCCATCTTACGATAATGGCCATGGCGAGAGAATGTTTATAAATTCAATAGGAGCTGCATGGGATTACTACCCTGATGAACTCAATGATGAATTTTTTAATTCAGACATTGTTGTGTTGGGAGGTACTGCACTTGTACCAAATATTCACGATCATCTGACAACGATCCTTAAAAAAGCAAAAACTCACGATTGCATAACCATTGTAAATACAGTATTTGATTTCAGGAACGAAAAGGCAAATCCTCATGAAAGATGGCCTCTGGGGGAGGATGATGAAAGCTATCAGTTTACCGATCTTCTTATTACTGATAAAGAAGAGGCATTAAGGCTAAGTGGTGAGTCTGAAATCAATGATGCAGTTAGATTTTTTTTAGCAAAGAAAGTACCATCCTTTATCATTACAAATGGATCTTCTGATATTATTAATTATTCCGATGGTTCATTTTTCAATCCTTTACCTGTAAATTTATTGCCCGTTTCTCAGGCTATCAGAGATGAACTGAAAAGTTACAGCGGAGTTGATACAACAGGTTGCGGCGATAATTTTGCCGGTGGTGTAATCGCATCTGTTGTTGATCAGCTTAGTTGCGCTGCAAAAGAGTATGATCTCAGGGAGGCATGCTCCTGGGGCACAGTTTCAGGTGGGTTTACCTGTTTTTATATGGGGGGAACATATTTTGAAGAAAAGCCTGGAGAAAAAATGGCTAAGATTAAACCTTATTATGAATCATACAGGAAACAGATTTCAGATAAATAATCGCAAAATAGTGATCTTCGGCGCCGGAAAGATAGGCCGATCTTTTATAGGACAATTGTTCAGCCGTTCAGGTTATGCGGTAGTATTTGTGGATATCAACAAAAAATTGATCGATGACCTCAACCGGGAAAGACAATACAAAGTTGTAATTAAAAATAATACAGGTGAGGAAGTTCTGATTATTAAAAATATACGAGGGGTGTATCTAAATGATTCCGATCAGGTGGTTCATGAATTGGCCGGTGCAAATATTGCTGCTTTATCAGTCGGTCAGCAGGGCTTGCCTGTTTCAATTCCTCTTATTGCCAGGGCTTTGGTTTTAAGAAGAGAGCTGTATGGTAGTATTCCTCTTGACTTCATTATAGCTGAAAATATGCGAAATTCCGATCAGTACCTGAGAGCGGAGCTTGGCAGGCATCTGCAACAGGACTATCCGATCAATGATCTTATCGGACTTGTAGAAACCAGTATCGGTAAGATGGTTCCTATTATGTCTCAAAAAGATCTGGAGGAAGATCCTCTTCAGGTATTTGCTGAGCCTTACAATACTTTGATTGTGGCTAAAAAAGGATTTAAGAATCCGATACCAAAGGTGCAGAATTTGGATCCTAAAGAAAATATCAAGGCCTGGGTCGATCGGAAATTATTTATACATAATCTCGGTCATGCCACAGCCGCCTATCTGGGATTCAGAAAACATCCACAAGCAGTTTATATTTACGAAGTACTTGATGATCCGGAAATACTTGAAGTTACCAGAAAAACTATGCTTCAATCTGCCGACATCCTGATGGCTCTTTACCCTGGCGAATTTACTTATGCACAGCTGGAAGCCCACATTGATGATCTGCTTCACAGGTTCCGGAACAAGGCTTTGGGAGACACCATTTTCAGGGTGGGCTGTGATTTATATCGAAAACTAAGTCCTGAAGACAGAATGGTTGCACCAATAAAAGCAGCATTCAGCCTGAATAAACCTTATGATCTTATTCTCAACGCACTCCTGGCAGCTGTTTCTTTCAGGGCAAAAGATGAGCACGGCAATTACTTCCCTGCAGATGAAAGTTTCTATTCAGAGTTGGAGATAGGAGTAAATCATATTATCAGAAACATATGTGGGTTAAGTATATCGGTTTAAATCGAACCTCCGGCTTTACTCAGGATGATAAAGCCCAAACCACTTTTTTCCCGGCAAAAAGGCCGACCATGATGGTTTTATTTTTGGTCCGGCGTGCATGACGAAAATTGGGTGTTTAGATGGCTCGATTTAATTCATTGTTAATAATTGTCCTGGAGACATATTGAAATGGATATTCCGGGAACATCTTGTCCCAAACGCTTTTAATATCAGCTTTTACTTTTGTCTGCATGCCCTGCCGGAATGAAACTACAAAATTTATCAGCCAAAGGTCCTTCCGCTTAAATAACACCAAAGGCTCAATCTGTTTCTTTATGCTTGAAGAATAAAAATCCTTAAACCCTGATATTATGTTATCGGGATTGGCATTTTTGTACAGTAATAAATAGGTCCATGCCCAGCCGGTAAGAATAGTTCTGTCAATGGGCGTAGTAATAAATTCAGGATGGAAATGGCTGTTTTGAGGAAAATCTTTCATAATACCTTTTATGGTAAAATCGATATTCTTACCATAAAACTGTCCGCTTGGCAGGGTCAGGATCTTTGTCCTGACAAATCTCGATGGCAATCTTTGTTAAAATCTTTTCAGACCAGGAAAAACAAATAAATCCGGATTATTGCCAATTTTGCCTACCTTTCATAAATAAGTTAAAGGGATTTATAACTAAAAAATGAAAGCATTTGCAGAGCTCGAGCTTGGAGTGCATGCAGCACTGGAGACTTATTCGAATGTCCACAGGGGCAGCGGGCACAACTCGATGGTGTCCACGCATTTATACGAGCAGGCCAGGAACATTGTCCTGGAATACCTGGGATTGGACAAAGCCAAATACCTGACCATCTTTTGCACGCCCAGGAGAGCAGAGGCCCTCATGGCACAACTTAAGCCGGAAAGTTATCAGACTGTGTCAAGCAATGACATCGGCCTGCCGCTGGGTGTGATTGCATTGGCTGTCGCCAGAAAAACGTTACCCAAAGGCACTCCTTTCCAGACTGGTGGAGGAACTACCAGGCTCGTCTCTCCCGGCTGGGTCATATGGGCTAATGCTCCGGACAAGTTTGAGGCCGGCACGCCCGCTATTGTCAACGTCATCGCGTTTGCCAGGGCACTGAGGCTGATCCGGCATTTCGGAAATGATGTCTTCCGGAACACGGCCAACGGGAAACTGACTGCTGCCGAAATTCTGTATCACGACGAACTGGAGGAGTATTCCGGGCGGAAACTGTTGGATGAACTCAAACAGACTCTGATAGGCCATGATGTTCTTGTCCCGACAGTGGAAGGCTCCAGACCCTATATTAACCTGGACAATGGTGCAAGCACTCCCACATTCACACCGGTATGGAAGGCTGTCTGCCAGACATGGCACCAACCCAAAGAAGTACAGCAAGAGGTCATTTATGAGGTCAGATCCATCTGCTCCGGAGTACTGGGTGCACCCCTGACCGCCTATGATGTGATCTTTACTTCCAATACCACTGAAGCTATCAACCTTGCAGCCGAAAGTTATTGTAGTGAATCCGACCAGGGTACCGATCCTGTTGTACTCAACACGCTCCTGGAACACACCTCAAACGAGCTGCCGTGGCGCATGATTCCGCACTTTTCGCTGATCCGTTTGCAGGTGGACCATGAAGGCTTTGTGGATCTGAAAGAGTTGGACAATTTATTAAGTGCATATAACCAGAAGGGTCAGTACGGAAAAAAGCGAATCAAGATTGTGGCTGTGAGCGGCGCTTCGAATGTCCTCGGTGTATTCAACAATCTGACTGAGATCAGCCGGATCGTTCACCAGTACGGAGCCCGGTTGCTGGTTGATGCAGCACAGTTGGTTGCACACCGCAAGGTAGAAATGGAACGATCCGGAATTGACTATCTCGCCTTCTCTGCTCATAAAGCTTACGCGCCATTCGGCACCGGAGTTCTGGTGGTCAGAAAAGGGCTGCTTAATTTCCGCCCCGCTGAACTGGAGCTGATCCAATCATCAGGTGAGGAAAACGCAGGGGGTATCGCCGCATTAGGCAAAGTGCTTGTACTTTTACAGCGGATCGGTCTGGACCTGATCCGGGAGGAAGAACAGGCTTTGACCACGCGGGCATTGCGCGGCCTGGCGCAAATAGAAGGTCTCAGGATTTATGGGATAAAGGACCCGGGCTCCCCCAGGTTCGTCCAAAAAGGCGGTGTCATTGTATTTGACATGAAGGGAATACTGGCCCCGCGGGTAGCGAAAGAACTGGCCGAAAGAGGTGGGATAGGAGTGCGATCAGGTTGTCACTGCGCTCATATTTTGATCAAGCACATACTGGGCGTTCCTCCCGCGCTGGAGCGATTTCAGCGTTTGATCCAGAAATTATTCCCAAAATTAAGGTTTCCAGGCCTCGTCAGGGTTAGCTTAGGCATCGAAAACAGTGAAGAGGATGTAGATACATTTATTCAGGTGTTGAGCAAAATCGCCCGTCAGCAAAAGACAGGGGTGCATTCTGATATAAAACAGCAGATGAAAGATTTCACCATGGCTGCAACCGAGAGAGTCTATAATCAAATCTAGTTGGTAAAGCCAGCGACCAGGATGGAAGGGATCCATTCCGTTTTATCAGTAAGTGATGAAATCCGGTAAAATTTCTTAAAATAGATTATTTAAAAGGTAAAAGCTAAGATATTATCATTTCATCACAATCATTGAAATCACAGATATTATCATTCTTCCTGAACTGTATTCTTCTGTGAGCTATTGATAAACAGTGGATATAGCTCTTAATATTTTGAACTTTGGCTGGATTTTTAACGACCAGGGGTATCACCCCAATCTCCTGAAGACCATCTTTTCCCTTGCTTTTCGTTTCACAGACATAATACATTT